>NZ_SSOH01000003.1:0-541 GCF_029873155.1 Pseudomonas sp. BN515
GGCGCTGAGGGCGATGGACGACTGGCTGCGCGGCTGGGCGCGGACCTTGCCGCTGCGTACGCCGGCGCAGTTGCGGCAGTTGCAGTTCCACTGCGGGAAGCCGCCGCCGGCGGCGGAGCCGAGAATCTGGATGTGCATGGGATTTGCCCTGGCGGGGGCCCCGGCGGAGCCGGGGCGATGCGGATCAGCGGTTGGCGAAGTACAGGGTCACTTCGAAACCAATGCGCAGATCGGTAAAGGCGGGTTTAGTCCACATGGAGCAATCCTCTTGTTATGGCGCCGGAGGATTCCGGCAAGTCCAGTTAACCACCGGCCCGAAAGGGCCCGAATGGTACTTTCGGAGGAGATTTGCTCGTGATTTGGTAGGGGCCGGCCTCCAATCGCGAATGAATTCGCCCCCACAGGTTTAGCGCCCGGGGTGAGGATGTACGGGAATAAAAAAACGCGGCCGAGGCCGCGTTTTTTTATTCAGGTGCCAGGGATCAGAAGAAGCCCAGCGGGTTGATGTCGTAGCTCACCAGCAGGTTCTTGGTCTGCTGGT
>NZ_SSOH01000004.1:0-904 GCF_029873155.1 Pseudomonas sp. BN515
CGAGCTGGTCGGCGAGTGGACCCACCGCTACAGCCGCGAACTCGCCGTGTACCCCAGCGCCAGCCTGGTGGACGGCAAGTACTGGCCGCCGGTGGGCCGCGTGGACAACGTTTACGGCGACCGCAACCTGGTCTGCGCCTGCCCGTCCATCGAGGCCTATCAGGACGCCTGACGGCCCAGCCCCCTGTGGGAGCGAATTCATTCGCGAATGAATTCGCTCCCACAATTCTGGACAAGACATGGAAGTTCGGCGGTCGGACCTTCGGGCCCGATCGTCCGGGCTGTCTACGCTGACTAATAAGAAAGAGCCGAGCGCACGCTCAGGAGCGCGACATGTCCCTCAGTGTCTTCGACCTGTTCAAGATCGGCATTGGCCCCTCCAGCTCCCACACCGTCGGTCCGATGCGCGCTGCTGCGCGATTCGTCGATGGTCTGCGCCGCGAGAGCCTGCTGGCCGACACCCAGAGCCTGAAGGTGGAGCTGTACGGTTCCCTAGGCGCCACCGGCAAGGGTCACGGCAGCGACAAGGCCGTGCTGCTGGGCCTGGAGGGCGAACAACCGGATACCGTCGATACGGAAAGCGTGGATGAGCGCCTGGCACGCATCCGCCAGAGCGGCGAGCTGCTTCTCGGCGGCGAGAAGTCGATCCACTTCGTGGAAAAGGAGCACCTGGCGCTGATCCGCAAGCCGCTCCCCTACCACCCCAACGGCATGATCTTCCGCGCCTTCGACGACGCCGGCATCCAGATCCGCTCCCGCGAGTACTACTCGGTGGGCGGCGGTTTCGTGGTGGACGAAGAAGCCGCCGGCCTCGACCGCATCGTCGAAGACCGCACGCCGCTGCCCTACCCGTTCAAGACTGGCAAGGAGATGCTTGCCCACTGCACCGCCAGCGGCTTGTCCA
>NZ_SSOH01000005.1:0-874 GCF_029873155.1 Pseudomonas sp. BN515
GAGGCTGACCGGAATGCCCGCCGAATCTTCGCTGCCGGAACCGCTGGCCGCGAGGGTTTCCGGAGCGTCGTTGACCGACGTGACGGTGATGGTGCCGGTGGCCGGGGAACTGTCTTCCAGGCCATCGTTGTCCACCGAGGCGTACTCGAAGGTGGTGGTGCCATTCCAGTTGGCGTTAGGCACGAAGGTGACGTTGGCGCCGTTGCCGGAGGCCGGCACGCTGTCGCCGATATTCAGTGCGACACCATTCAGCAGCAGGGTGCCATTGGCCGGCAGCGACTTGATCACGAAGCTGGCGACGGTGCCGTCGAGGTCCGAGCCACTGAGCGCAACCGGGATACCGGCCGAGTCTTCATTACCCGAACCACTGGCCGCGTGGGTGTCCGGTGCGTCGTTGACCGAGGCCACGGTGATGGTGCCAGTGGCCGGAGAACCGTCCTCCAGACCATCGTTATCCACCGAGGCGTACTCGAAGGTGGTGGTGCCATTCCAGTTGGCGTTGGGCACGAAGGTGACGCTGGCGCCATTACCGCTGGCCGGGACGCTATCGCCGATGGCCAGCGCCACGCCGTTCAGCAGCAGGGTGCCATTGGCCGGCAGGGACTTGATCACAAAGCTGGCGATGGTGCCATCGAGGTCCGAGCCGCTGAGCGCAACTGGGATACCGGCCGAGTCTTCGTTGCCGGAACCGCTGGCCGCATGGGTGTCCGGTGCGTCGTTGACCGAGGCAACGGTGATGGTGCCGGTGGCCGGGGAACCGTCCTCCAGACCATCGTTATCCACCGCGGCGTACTCGAAGGTGGTGGTGCCGTTCCAGTTGGCGTTGGGCACGAAGGTGACACTGGCACCGTTGCCGCTGGCCGGGACGCTATCG
>NZ_SSOH01000006.1:0-676 GCF_029873155.1 Pseudomonas sp. BN515
ACCGTTGCCGCTGGCCGGGACGCTATCGCCGATGGCCAGCGCCACGCCGTTCAGCAGCAGGGTGCCGTTGGCGGGCAGCGACTTGATCACGAAGCTGGCGACGGTGCCGTCCGCATCGGAACCACTGAGCGCAACCGGGATACCGGCGGAATCTTCGTTACCGGAACCGCTGGCTGTGAGGGTGTCCGGCGCGTCGTTGACCGAGGTGACGGTGATGGTGCCAATGGCCGGAGTGGAGTCCTCCAGGCCTTGGTTATCCACTGCGGCATAGTCGAAGGTCGCGGTGCCATTCCAACCGGCATTCGGCACGAAGGTGACGCTGGCGCCATTGCCGCTGGCCGGCACGCTGTCGCCGATGGCCAGGGCGACACCGTTCAGCAGCAGGGTGCCGTTGGCCGGCAGCGACTTGATCACGAAGCTGGCGACGGTGCCGTCCGTATCGGAACCGCTGAGGCTGACCGGGATACCGGCGGAGTCTTCGTTGCCGGAACCGCTGGCCGCATGGGTCTCCGGTGCGTCGTTGACTGAGGTGACGGTGATGGTGCCGGTGGCCGGAGTGGCGTCCTCCAGGCCATCGTTGTCCACCGAGGCGTACTCGAAGGTGGTGGTGCCATTCCAGTTGGCGTTGGGCACGAAGGTGACACTGGCACCGTTGCCGCTGGCCGGGACGCTATCG
>NZ_SSOH01000007.1:0-524 GCF_029873155.1 Pseudomonas sp. BN515
TTGTACGTGTACGGTGTACCGGCCGGCCTAGATCATGGCGGCAACGAGGGCGGCGACGACGACGAGTGGTAGTAGTGGTAGCGTGAGCTGCGGCGCAGCATGGGCGGCGGCGGAGGAGGCGGTGGAGAGCTGCTCGGCGCCGAGGACGACCATCGTGTCGTTGGTGGACGGCACGCCGGCCGCCTGCGGGTTCTCACCGCCGGAGTACTTCCCGCTGGTGGTGCTTGGGCAGAAGGTGATGGCGTAGTTGGTGCCGGCGGTGCAGGTGAATGTGGAGGTGGAGTCGTCGTACGCGTAGCTGTAGGCGCGAGGGCACGCGTTCTTGAAGAACTGAGAGTAGGTCGACGGCCGGCAGGTGTTCGGGTTCCCGTACGCGCCGCTGCAGCAGTACTGCGGCGACCCGAACGCCTCGCACGCGCTGCGGCAAGCCACGGGCCCCCCGCCGGGAGCGGCGGCGCCGGTGCCGGTGCTCGCCGCCATGACCCTCAGGTCGGCCGGGCACGCGCCGTTTAGGTCGACGAGGC
>NZ_SSOH01000008.1:0-673 GCF_029873155.1 Pseudomonas sp. BN515
CATTCCCAGCCCCACCCACCAGCGTGTCGTCTCCTGCGAAACCGTTCAGAACGTCACTTCCAGTTCCGCCGGTAATCGCGTTGGCCAATCCATTGCCCGAACCGGTGAACGCACCCGCACCCGAGAACACCAGGTTCTCGAGGTTAGCCCCCAGGGTGTAGTTCGCGTTCGTGGTAAAGACCGAGTCAGTCCCTTCGCCGGCGAGCTCGCTCACAACGTCCTGGCCGATAACGCCATAGCTGTCATTACCCGCACCACCCGCCATCGTGTCATTGCCAGCCCTACCGTTGAGGGTGTCATTCCCAGCCCCACCCACCAGCGTGTCATTGCCAAGCTCGCCATTGAGAACGTCGTTGCCAGCCAGGCCATTCAGGGTGTCATTGCGTGCGCCACCGGTAATCGTGTTGGCCAACTCATTGCCCGTACCACTGAACGCACTAGTACCCGAGAACACCAGGTTCTCGAGGTTGGCCCCCAGGGTGTAGCTCGAGTTCGTGGTAAACACCGAGTCAGTCCCTTCGCCGGCGAGTTCGCTCACAACATCCAGGCCGATAACGCCATAGCTGTCATTACCCGCACCACCCGCCAATGCGTCATTGCCAGCGCCACCGTTGAGGGTGTCATTCCCAGCCCCACCCACCAGCGTGTCGTCTCCTGCGAAACCGTTCAGAAC
>NZ_SSOH01000001.1:0-597 GCF_029873155.1 Pseudomonas sp. BN515
GGGCAGACTTGATGATGGTTTGGAGCAGTCTGGTTGATGAGATTAGGATTGTGGAAATTAGGAAAGACAGACTGGTTATGATGCGTTTAAGTGTTAGGGCAGTTGATTTGGTAGATGCATGCACTAGAATTGTTATTGCTGTAAGAATTGAATTTAGTATACTACAAGTGTGGAAAGTAGTTTTGTGATAAAGATTGGAAAATAGTTTAGTGGTGATTATTCCAATTTTAGTGCACACATTTAGGATAGTGAGGATGTTGAGGAGGACAGTTGCGGTCAGGAGTCGGATTCGGGCGATTTTGGTATTGAGAAGTTCTACTGGGTCATATACTGTTACAACTACTGGTTTAAATGTTGTTTTAGAGTAGTCAAAATATGCAGTCGAATATGTGTTTTGCTGATTGATGCCTAGTTCATTGACGAGATTTGTTATTGTTTGACTACTTGTGGTTTGTTGAGGAAGTGGTAGTTGTTGCTTGTAGGGCTTTGACTTGTTTGTTTTGGATGTTGGTTCTACTGTGACTGATTGAATGCCACATGTTTTGATGAGTTTTAGAAGTTCCGAGTCAGACTTGACTGTTGGTGTGGGGTCGGGTG
>NZ_SSOH01000002.1:0-571 GCF_029873155.1 Pseudomonas sp. BN515
CAAGCATACACTCAAGAGTCAAGAGGTGGCTAGGTTTTGTGTGTACAATGGAACACGCAGGCATGTACACAACCAAGTATACTCCACCCCAAACTATAGTCTTTGCAATGGTTTTGGCAGTTGCTCAGAAACCATGAATCTTGATGTGTTCCTTCTTCACAATGCCGGCCTGAACAAGAAAATTTGATACGTTCTTCCTCTGATCACCCTGAAGTTGAATGACCTGGCCAAGCTCTGGGTCCTGGACAACAGTACCATTGCAGCAAAACTCTTTCTTGAGATCTTTAAGGATCTTGTTGTAGCTGAATTCCTTCTTCAATCCCTGGACAGTGGTCAGGCTCTTACGGCCATTACGCTGCTGGATGCGTACATGAACGTAGTCCTTTGATCCTGCAGCCGCACCAGAGTCTCCAGCATTGGCCTCAGCAAAGGGATCGAAGGCAGTTGGGATCTGAATGTCGAGATCAGACATGAAACTTTGCTGGTGAAAGTGGCAAGCTACACCAAGAACCTGTGAGGAGGAGGTGGAGGAGGGAAGAGATCGACCAAGAACTCGACCGGAAGATATGGA
>NZ_SSOH01000010.1:0-235448 GCF_029873155.1 Pseudomonas sp. BN515
GACGTACGAATGGACGCCCCCTGGCTCCAATCCTGCCGACCATGCTTGCGTAACCACACCAACACCGTCGACCGGCCCTGGATGCCATAACGGGCCTGAGCTTCCTTGTAACTCATTTCGCCTTTTTCGACCTGATCGACCACCGCCAATTTAAAAGCCTGTGTGTAATCGCGCTGGCTACGTCGTACACCTTCTGCCATGGAGCTCTCCTGAAAATAAGGGCAAAGGTGTAAACCTTATTCAGGACGGGACACCGATAACGAAGAAGGCACCCATTGGGTGCCTTTTTCATTCACGCAGCGTCAGCCGCCTGGGGAAACGCTGGCAGGATCTGTACCGGGCGCTTCTCGTCATCGATGGCAACGAAGCTGAACACGCCGGTGATGGCCTTCTCACGGGTGGCGCTGTACATGTCCTCTACGAACACCTCGACCTCGACCTTGAGGCTGGTGTTGCCCACCTTCACTACGCGCCCCACCAGCTCGACGATGGAGCCGGCCGGGATCGGGTGCTTGAAATCGATACGGTCAGTGGAAACGGTCACCAGAGGCAGGCGGCAGAAGCGCGTGGCAGCGATGAAGGACACTTCGTCCATCCAGGCCAGGGCAGTGCCGCCGAACAGGGTGTTGTGATGGTTGGTGCTGGGCGGGAATACCGCCTTGGTTACCCGGCTTTCGGACAGCTCTGTCCGGCGGGCGATCTCTTGCTCTCTCGGGGTCATGCCACTACTACCTGAATCAAACCTATGTGGCTGCCACTCGTGCTGCGACTCTTGTCGTTCTTCTGTGCGCTGCCGGATGGGCAGGAATACTCCCGTCCGTCTAGACCGGCGGGGCGCGGATTATCCCCCGCACGCAGGCAAGAAAAAACCCGCCGAGGCGAACCTGGGCGGGTTTTCGGGGAAGCCGTGGCGATTAGGCCAGCTTCTCCTTGATACGAGCTGCCTTGCCGGACAGGTCGCGGAGGTAGTACAGCTTGGCTTTGCGCACGTCGCCGCGGCGCTTGACGCTCAGGCTGTCAACCAGCGGGGAGTAGGTCTGGAAGGTACGCTCTACACCAACGCCGTTGGAGATCTTACGCACGGTGAAAGCGCTGTTCAGGCCGCGGTTACGCTTGGCGATGACCACACCTTCGAAGGCCTGCAGACGGGAACGGTCGCCTTCCTTCACTTTCACTTGAACGATTACGGTGTCGCCCGGGGCGAAAGCCGGAATCTCTTTGTTCATTTGTTCAGCTTCGATCTGCTGAATGATTTTGTTGGTCATCGCTATGCTCCTAAGGCAGGCCTTCTGGGCGTGCCATCGATACGTTAACTATCGTTCCGCTGGCGGATATATTCCTCCAGCAGCTTTTTCTCTTCTCCAGAAAGCGAGCGGCAATCCAGAAGATCGACCCGACGTTCCCAGGTGCGCCCAAGCGCCTGCTGCAAACGCCATCGCCGGATGTGTTCGTGGTTGCCGCTGAGCAGCACCTCGGGAACACGTTTGCCTGCATACATCTCCGGTCGAGTGTAATGCGGGCAATCGAGCAGGCCGTCCGTAAAGGAGTCCTCCTCGGCGGAGTCCGCGTGGCCCAACGCACCGGGCAGCAACCGCGTCACCGCATCGATCAGCACCATGGCCGGCAGCTCACCGCCGGACAGGACGTAGTCGCCGATCGACCATTCCTCATCGACGTGCTCCTCAATGAAGCGTTCGTCGATGCCTTCGTAACGACCAGCAATGAGGATCAATGCTTCCTCGTTCGCCAGCTCGCGCACGGCCGCCTGCTTCAGCTGGCGCCCTTGCGGCGAGAGGTAGATCACCTTCGCCTTCTCCCCTGCCGCTGCCTTGGCTGCCGCCAGGGCCCGTTCCAGGGGCTGGATCTTCATCACCATCCCGGGGCCACCGCCGAAGGGCCGGTCATCCACCGTCTGGTGGCGGTCTTCGGTGAAGCTCCGTGGGTTCCAGCAGTTGAGCTTGAGCAGCCCCTGCTTCACCGCGCGGCTGGTGATGCCGTATTGGCTGATGGCGGCAAACATCTCGGGAAAGATGCTGATCACTTCAACCTGCATGCCTTTCATGTCAGGTCCTCAGAAATCGGCGTCCCATTCCACCCGCATCTCGCCGGACTCCAGGTCGATCGACTGTACGCACTGCTCCGTGTAGGGCAGCAGGCGTTCGCGATCATCCAGGCTTCCAGCGCAGGGCTTGACCACCATCACATCGTTGGCGCCGGTCTCCAGGAGGTGATCGATACGGCCGAGCAGGTGCCCGTCCTGGTTGATCACGTTGAGACCTTCCAACTGGTGCCAGTAGAACTCGTCATCGTCGAGCTCCGGCAGTTCGCTGACGGGAACGCAGACTTCAAAACCTGCGTAGGTCCGGGCAACCTCACGGTCGTCCAACCCTTTCAGCCTTACTACCAGGACCTTGCCGTGCACACGTCCGCTGGCGACTTCGACCTGCTTTACCTCGTTGTCACGCTTGAGCGTCCAACGGCGGTAATCGAGCACGTTATCCAGCGGATCGGTGAAGGAGTAGACCTTCACCTCGCCACGTACGCCATGCACCGAGAAAATCTTGCCGAGAACGATCAGTTCATCGGCGGGGGCCGGCGTCGTGCTCATAAAGATGCTTAGGCAGCAGCCTTGGCAGCTTCCTTCAGCAGCTGAGCAACGCGCTCAGACGGCTGGGCGCCCTGGCTCAGCCAGTAGCTGACGCGCTCCTGATTTACGGAGAGCTTGACTTCGGCACCCTGAGCAACCGGGTTGAAGAAGCCAACGCGCTCAACGAAGCGACCATCGCGCGCATTGCGGCTGTTGGTCACGGTCAGGTGGTAGAAGGGGCGCTTCTTGGAGCCGCCACGGGCAAGACGGATGGTTACCATTGAACTTCGTTCCTATAGTCGGTGCTTTTCAAGCTGTGCACACACATGGGCCATGGGCCCGAAAGGCCGCATATTCTAAGGATTATGCGGCCGATTGCAAATCTCTTTTTAGGGGCCGCCGGTCGGCGGCCGGGCTTACATCTTCGGCATGCCGCCGGGGAACATGCTGCCCATGCCGCGCATCATCTTGGCCATGCCGCCCTTGGCGGTGACCTTCTTCATCATCTTCTGCATCTGTTTGTGCTGCTTGATGAGGCGGCCGACGTCCTGCACCTGGGTGCCGGAACCCAGCGCGATGCGGCGTTTGCGCGAGCCACTGATCACTTCCGGATCACGGCGCTCGGCGGGCGTCATCGAGTTGATGATCGCTTCCATCTGCTTGAACTGCTTCTCTGCAGCAGTCTGTGCGTTGCCCATCTGCGCCAGGTTGACGCCGCCGAGCATCGGCAGTTTGTCCATGAGGCCGCCGAGGCCGCCCATGTTCTTCATCTGTTGCAGTTGGTCGCGGAAGTCTTCGAGGTCGAAGCCCTTGCCCTTCTTGATCTTCTTCGCGAGTTTCTCGGCCTTCTCGCGGTCCATGGTCTGCTCGGCCTGCTCAATCAGGCTGAGCACGTCACCCATGCCAAGGATGCGCGAAGCGACACGGTCCGGGTGGAAGGGATCGAGGGCTTCGGTCTTCTCGCCCATGCCGAGGAATTTGATCGGCTTGCCAGTGATGGCGCGCACCGAGAGCGCGGCACCGCCACGAGCATCGCCGTCGACCTTGGTCAGCACCACACCGGTCAGCGGCAGGGCGTCGTTGAAGGCCTTGGCGGTGTTGGCGGCGTCCTGGCCGGTCATGGCGTCGACCACGAACAGGGTTTCCACCGGTTTGATGACGGCGTGGACCTGCTTGATCTCGTCCATCATCTCGGCGTCGACGTGCAGGCGGCCTGCGGTGTCGACGATGACCACATCAATGAACTTCAGCTTGGCTTCGCGGATCGCCGCCTGGGCGATATCCACCGGCTTCTGGCTGGTATCGGAGGGGAAGAAGGTGACGCCGATGTCATTGGCCAGGGTTTCCAGCTGCTTGATGGCCGCCGGACGGTAGACGTCCGCGGAAACCACCAGTACCGACTTCTTCTTGCGCTCCTTGAGGAAGCGCGACAGCTTGCCCACGGTGGTGGTCTTGCCCGCGCCCTGCAGGCCAGCCATCAGGATCACCGCAGGCGGTGCGGCGTTCAGCGCCAGGTCCTCGTTGGCGGCGCCCATCAGCTCCACCAGTTCGGCCTGGACAATCTTCACGAAGGCCTGACCCGGGGTCAGGCTCTTGGAAACCTCGGTACCGACCGCTCGATCCTTGATCTTGGCGACGAAGTCCTTCACCACCGGGAGGGCGACGTCGGCCTCGAGCAGGGCCATGCGCACCTCGCGCAGGGTGTCCTTGATATTGTCCTCGGTCAGTTTGGCCTTGCCGGTGACATGGCGCAGCGTCTGTGAGAGGCGATCGGTAAGGTTTTCAAACATGCGCGTTCCTTTCGGGCTCTCGTGAGCCCCGGCTGAGCTTGCGGCAGGCGGCGGAGTATAACGAAGTGTCGGCTTTGCCGACACCGCCAGCGGTCTTTCACCGGCAGGCCTTGTATGCCACACTCACTGCCTTTCGGGCTTGCCTTACAAGGACTTATGCACCCTCTGCTGCCCAGCCTCCTGGCTGCATTCCTCTATGCGGGCATCACTGGCTACCAGGGCCTTCGCCTTGGCCAGCGCACTACGCCGGACAAGCGCCTGCTGATTATCGGCGGCGGCCTGGCGCTGCTCGCCCATGGCACCGCACTGTTCCTCGAGCTGTTGACGCCTGCCGGTCTCTACCTGGACTTCTTCAACGCCGCCAGCCTGATCGCTGCGGCGGTGATCCTGCTGACCATCGTGGCCATCGCGCGGATCCCCATCGAGAACCTGTTGCTCCTGCTGCTGCCCCTCGGCGCCCTGACGGTAATGGCGGCAGCGCTGGTTCCGGGCGGCACCTCCCAGGCCATCGACGAAGAGCCGGGCATTCTCGCCCACATCCTGCTGTCGATCCTGGCCTACGGCCTGCTGACCATGGCGGTGTTCCAGGCCCTGCTGCTGTTGCTGCAGGACCACCAGCTCAAGCACAAGCACCCGTCCGGGCTGATCAAGAACTTCCCCGCCCTGCAGACCATGGAAAGCCTGCTGTTCGGCTTCCTCTGGGCTGGCTGGTGCCTGCTTTCGCTTTCGCTGATCTCCGGCTGGGTGTTCGTCGACAACCTGTTCGCCCAGCATCTGGCGCACAAGACCATCCTATCTTGTATCGCCTGGGTGGTGTTCGGCGTGCTGCTCTGGGGCCGCCACCAACTGGGCTGGCGCGGGCACAAGGCCATCCGCTGGACCCTGGCGGGCTTCTGCCTGCTGATGCTGGCGTACTTCGGCAGCAAGCTGGTCCGCGAATTCATCCTCCACGTCTGAAGACACCATGCACGGACTGCTCGCCGGCCTCCTCCTAGGAATCACCCTCTCCCTGGTAGCCGGCGCGATAGTGGCCTGGCTGACGACCCGGCGCCGCCATGGCGTCGAGATCCAGCCTCAATCCCGCCTGCCAGTGGCGGTGAGCGACGCGCTGCAGCAGGTCACCGTCAGCTCGATCATGATTCCCCGCAACGAAATCCAAGGCATCGACCTGGACACGTCGCCGGACGAGCTCCTCGCCCAGCTGCAGAACGCCACCCACACCCGCCTGCCGCTCTACCGCGAAGACATCAACCAGATCGAAGGCATCCTCCACCTGCGCCAGCTGCCGCGCCTGCTGACTGAAGGCCCGACCAGCGCCGAGCAACTGATGGCAGTGAGCCGCGAGACCTATTTCGTCCCGGAAAGCACGCCGCTGCTGACCCAACTGGTGAATTTCCAGAAGCAGAAGCGTCGCCTTGGCATCGTGGTAGACGAGTACGGCGACGTGGTGGGCCTGGTCAGCCTGGAAGACATCTTCCAGGAACTGGTGGGTGAGTTCGGCAGCCTGGAAGACTTCGCCCCCAACCCCGGAATTCAACCCCGCGACGACGGCCGCTATGAGCTGGACGGCGCTTTGCACCTGCGCGAGCTGAACCGGGTGCTCGGCTGGCACCTGCCCTGCGACGGCCCGAAAACCCTCAATGGGCTGATCACCGAGGCCCTGGAGCAAATTCCCGACTGCAGCGTCTGCCTCAAGGTCGGTCCCTATCGCCTGGAGATCCTCCAGTCTGGCGAAAACCGCGTGCAGCGTGTACTCGCCTGGCGTGCCGGGCTTACGCCGAAGGCCTGATCCCCCCATCCTGACCGCTCCAAGCCCGAAGAAAGCCACGACAGCAGCCCGGCCTCATGCGCTCAGATCGAGCGCCACGCCTTCCGTCTCCCGGATAGGTTGAACCGAAGCGACGAACCAGTCCGCGAGCGACTCGCCCCAGACGCGATAGCCAATCGAAGAAGGATGGTAGCCATCCAGGGCCAGGTATTCCGGGCGCATCTCCAGGCTGGTGGCGCAGCACGCCAGCCCTTCCCGCTGCGCCAATGCTCGCAGTTGACGATCCAGCAGGCGCGCCCGCCAGCCCAGCAACTGGCGCAACAGCCAGGGCAAGGCACTGAAGTGCTGCAGCGGCGGCACGCCGGCCAGGACAACCTGCGCGCCGCGTTCTGTGAAGTGTCGGGCCAGCCCCTGGAGCGAACTCAACCAACTGTGACTGGAGCTGAAATGGGTGGTGTCGTTTACACCGAACACGAGCAGCACCAGATCGGCGGGCTCCTCCGCCACCTGCGGCAGTAGCCGTTCCAGAGCCTCGCCGGCGGTGATGCCGTTCTCGCCACAGGCACGCCAGGCGACGGGGCGCCTCAGGCGCATCGCGAGGGCAGCGGCCAGCTGACCGGCCAGGGCGAAGTCCAGGCAGGACGCACCAACCCCAGCCACCGTGGACTCGCCAATCAGAAGAAGACGCAGGGGCTCGCCGTCGAGCTCACCCCCTGCAAGGCCGCGCTCCGGCCCGGCGGCAGGTGCCAGGCGCAGAGCGGTACGGCGGGTATGCACGGCCATGGGCAATGCCAGGGGCAGCAGCGGCAGCGCCGCCGCCCACCAGCACAGACCGGCCAGATGCATCACAGCTGCACGTCGACCGCCTGAGCCGAACGGGTCGCCTTGGCCCGCGCGAGGTCGGTGGACTCATCCCGCGCCAGGGCTACGCCCATGCGGCGCTGGCCATCCACTTCAGGCTTGCCGAACAGCCGCAGGGCGGTATCCGGCTCGCTGAGGGCGGTGCCCAGGTTGCCGAAGCTGACCTGGCTGGACTTGCCTTCGACCAGGATCACTGCCGACGCGGACGGTCCTACCTGGCGGATAGCCGGGATCGGCAGGCCGAGGATGGCCCGCGCGTGCAGGGCGAATTCGGAAAGGTCCTGGGAGATCAGCGTGACCAGGCCGGTGTCATGGGGACGCGGCGAGACTTCGCTGAACCACACCTGGTCGCCCTTGATGAACAGCTCCACGCCGAACAGACCGCGACCACCCAGGGCCTCGGTCACCGCCTGGGCGATGCGCTCGGACTCGGCCAGCGCCTTCGGGCTCATGGCCTGGGGCTGCCAGGATTCGTGGTAATCACCCTTCACCTGGCGATGGCCGATAGGGGCGCAGAAGCTGGTGCCACCGATGTGGCGCACGGTGAGCAGGGTGATCTCGTAGTCGAAATCGATGAAGCCTTCGACGATCACCCGGCCCTTGCCGGCGCGGCCGCCTTCCTGGGCGTAGTCCCAGGCGGTCTTGAGGTCCGCGTCCGACTTCAGTACGGACTGGCCCTTGCCGGAGGAGCTCATGATCGGCTTGACCACGCAGGGATAACCCACGCTGGCCACGGCGGCACAGTAATCCTCGAAATTGTCGGAGAAGTGGTACGGAGAGGTGGGCAGGCCCAGCTCCTCGGCAGCGAGGCGGCGGATGCCTTCGCGGTTCATGGTCAACTGGGCGGCGCGAGCGGTGGGCACCACGGTGAAGCCTTCGGCTTCCAGTTCCACCAGCGTGGCGGTGGCGATGGCCTCGATCTCCGGCACGATGAAGTGCGGCTTCTCCTGCTCGATCACGGCGCGCAGGGCGACGCCGTCCAGCATGCTGATCACGTGGCTGCGATGGGCCACCTGCATGGCCGGGGCATCGGCGTAACGGTCGACGGCGATGACTTCGCAGCCCAGGCGCTGCAGTTCGATCGCCACCTCCTTGCCGAGCTCACCAGAGCCGCACAGCAGTACACGGGTCGCGCTGGGCGACAAGGGGGTTCCAATACGGGGCATGTCGTTTCCTCGGGGAGTCAAGAAGCCTGGGTCGGGGGAATGATGAACAGGCCGCTGGCCTTGGCGCGTTCGAAGCAACGGGCCAGGACCTCGCGGCGCTCGGCATTGTCCATGCGGCCCCAACGGGTGATTTCATCGGCGGTGCGCTGGCAGCCGCTGCAGATGTCGTGGTCGTCCAGCACGCAGACCTGCACGCAGGGCGAACGGACGGGGCGTTCGGCGTCCATCAGTCGTCCTGCTCCGCCAGGTCGCGGGCGTAACGCTGGGCGTTGTGCACGTAATGGGCGGCGCTGGCTTCGAGCATTTTCATCTGTTGCTCGGTCAGCTCCCGCACCACCTTGCCGGGGGAGCCCATGACCAGCGAACCGTCGGGAATTTCCTTGCCTTCGGGAATCAGCGCGTTGGCGCCGATGATGCAGTACTTGCCGATCTTGGCGCCGTTGAGCACCACGGCGTTGATGCCGATCAGGCTGAAGTCGCCTACTGAACAGCCATGCAGCATGGCGTTGTGGCCGATGGTGACGGAACGGCCGATGTTCAGCGGATAGCCCATGTCGGTATGCATCACGGTGCCATCCTGGACGTTGCTGTTCTCACCAATGTGGATCAGCTCGTTGTCGCCGCGCAGTACTGCGCCAAACCAGACACTGGCGCCGGCGTCCAGGCGCACCTTGCCCACGAGGGTGGCAGTGGGGGCGGTCCAGCTGTCGGCATGGGCTTCGACCTGGGCGGTTCCAAGGCGGTATTTCATCAGGCGCTCCTCGAGCGGGGCTTATTTGAGTCTTATGAAGGTCTCGGGGGCGCGGGTCATGTCGATCCCGGCGTCGTACACCAGGTTGACCAGCTCGACCACCATGATGGCGGTCAGGCCCCATATCTTGTATTCGCCGTACTGATAGCTGGGCACGTACCAGCTGCGGCCGAGGTAGTCGATGCGGTGGGTCATCTGGCGCGGATCATCGCGAAAGAACTCCAGCGGGACGCTGAACACCGAGTCGATCTCGCCATCGTTGGCCTTGTACTGGACGAAGTCCGGAACCAGACCGACATAGGGCGTGACCTTGATGCCATGGCGGGAGACCAGGGGGCTGAGCGGGCCGATGACTTCCACCAGACCCGGAGGCAGTCCGACCTCTTCCTCCGCTTCGCGCAGAGCCGTGCGAATCAGGTCCTGATCCTCGGGATCGCGGCGGCCACCGGGAAAGGCCACCTCACCACCGTGGGTGGACAAGCCGCTGGCGCGCAGGGTCAGCACCAGTTCCGGCTCGTCGCTGCGGGTGATCGGCACCAGCACCGCGGCTTCGGGGAAGTCGTGATCGGTTTCCAGGGTTCTCGGGGAGTAGCTCTGCACGCGACGGAGCAGGTCATCCAGCATGGATTTTCTCGTTGTTCTCGACTGCCGGGCATCATGGCATGAACCTTGGGACCGCCCAAGTCCTACGCCGACAGGTCGCAGCATTCACCACCTCTGGTTTGCCCGGCACGCCGCTTGCCGTGCGACACCGTGCCGCGCCAAGATGGGCGCCTGCCCCTGAGGAACCACGATGAAATACTGCAGCCAGTGTGGCGGCCCGGTCGTCCAGCGCATCCCCGACGGCGACAACCGCCTGCGCTACGTGTGCGAAAGCTGCCACACGATCCACTACCAGAACCCACGTATCGTCGCCGGTTGCCTGCCGGTGTGGGGTGAGCAGGTGCTGCTCTGCCGTCGCGCCATCGACCCGCGCAAGGGTTACTGGACGCTCCCCGCCGGTTTCATGGAGAACGGCGAGACCATGGAGCAGGCCGCCACGCGCGAAACCCTCGAAGAAGCCTGCGCCCGGGTGCGCAACCTCAGCCTCTACACCCTGTTCGACCTGCCGCACATCAGTCAGGTCTACACCTTCTTCCGCGCCGAACTGGTGGACCTGGACTTCGCTGCCGGCGAGGAAAGCCTGGAGGTTCGTCTGTTTCACGAACGGGATATTCCCTGGTCGGAGCTGGCTTTTCCGACCGTGGGCCGTACCTTAGAATGCTACTTCGCCGATCGCGCCGGGCAGGTCTTCCCGGTGCGCAACGAGCCACTCGCGCCGTTGCTGGCCTATTACAAGAAAGCCTGACCGCTATTCTGCTTAATATGTGAACACTGTGGGGATGTCGTGCCGATGCGCTGGTTGCTAGTCGTACTTTCCATGAGCCTTGCCGCTCTCGCCCAGGCAAGCACTACGCCGACGCTGGGTGGCAAATCCATCGACAAGGTTCTGGTAGTGAAGTCGGAACGCAAACTGTTGCTGATGAATCGCGGCGACATTCTCAAGACGTACCGCATTTCCCTTGGCAAAGTCCCCACCGGCCCCAAGCTGCGTGAAGGCGACCAGCGCACCCCGGAAGGCTTCTACTGGATCGACTGGCGCAAGACCAGCGACAAGTTCAACCTGGCCATGCACATCTCCTACCCCAATGCCCGCGATGCCGCCAAGGCACGGGACAAGGGCGTGCCGCCGGGCGGCATGATCATGATCCATGGCACCCCCCTGGATGAGGAATACCCGGAGTGGTACTTCCACACCCTGGACTGGACCGAGGGTTGCATCGCCATGAAGAACGCGGACATGCAAGAGATCTGGAGCCTGGTGAAGGACGGCACCCTGATCGAGATCCGCCCCTGACCCCATCTGCAATGAAAAAGGCGCCATCTGGCGCCTTTTTCGCGCATGTAGGAGGGAAGCGTCCTAGTAGGGTGCGCTGCGCGCACCGATGTACTTGTGCCAACGCCCGTGCGCACGGCGCACACTACGAACTGTCCCGGAGAAGGATTCGCACTTTTTTCAGGCAGACTCAGGCCGAGGCGGCCAAAGGGCGAAAGCTGAAATAGAAACGCAGGGCATCGATGAGGTCCGCGTATTCAGCAGGCGGTGCCACCAGGGAAAAGCCGGAATCGTAGTTCGCCGGGGTCACGTCCTCATGGCACCACTGGCAGGTGGCGTAGAAGTCGATGAAGTGCAGTTGCCCATCCTTGCCCGGAATCTTCAAGCGCATGTCGAAGCGCGCGCCCACCAGCATGGGCAGCTGGCTGATCAGCATCAGGCCGTCCATGGAGACGTTGCCCAGGTAACCCATGGGCTTGTCGGTGATGCGATTGAACACCTTCAGGTAGTAAGGCAACTGATGGCGTTCGATACGGCGCTTTGTCGGCATGATATCAAATCGCTATTGATGGCATTTCAGTATGGACTCGTTGCCGCCCCAGACCAACCTTCAATTGCAATCCCGGGCCAGGCTCTCGGCCAATTTGCGACGGAAGGACTCGATCTGTTGATCAGTGTAGTACTGTCGCTCGCCACGCTCGTCGAGACGGTAGTACGGTCCGCCGTGACTCAGCTGTCCTTGCTGATCGCGCCACTCGCCGCACAGTTTCTGCCGCTGTTCGCGTGCTACCTCGGCCTTCTCGACGGCGGCTGCCTGTTCCTGGCGACGCGCGTCGTGGATTTTCTCGGTGCGAGCCTCACGCTCCCGGGTCGCCTGATCCCGCTCCACTACCTGGGGTTTCACCGATACCACTTCGGCTCCCTCCCGTGGCGTCTCGCTGAAATGCACTTGTCCCTGCGCATCGGTCCAGCGATATATCTCCGCGCCGGCGATGGCCGGTATCAGCAACAGGCAGCACAGCAGGTGGCGCATTCCAGGGTTCCTCGGATAGAGGCTCAGCTTAGTCCCGGCCCGTCGCAGCTCAAGCGGCCAACGACCGACGGCCGGGTTACGGGTCAGAGCGGCGCCGCGTTGGCCTTGGTGGTACTGCTGCCCACGCGGCCGAGCTGCTGGAGCGTCTCCAGGCGCGCCTTGGCGCGGTAGGCGTACTCGCTGGAGGGGTAGCGGGCAATGATGAACTGATAGGTCTGCGCCGCATCGACGAACAGGTTCTGGCGCTCCAGGCACTGGCCGCGCAGCAGAGAGATTTCCGGCTGCAGGTACTGGCGGGAACGGCTCTTGCGCTCGGCCTTGGACAGTTCGAGCATCACGTCTTCGCAGTCGCCGTCCTCGTAGGAGCGGTAGGCGTTGTTCAGGTGATGGTCGAGGGACCAGCGCGTGCAGCCGCTCACGGCCACCAGCAGGGTCAGGATGATCAGGGTTCGCATGGTTGGTTCCTCCGTCCACCGGGATATCGGCCGGGCGCCTCGCTTCTTCAGGCCACCGGGCGATCAGGATGCGAAGCATAACCTCCGATTGGTCCTGCCGGCGCCTGCCACGGTTGGCACGCCGCCACTGCTAGACTGCGGAGGTCGCCCAAGGACCCGGTTCCGCCATGCATCCCAGCCTTCCCGCCCTGCTCGCCCTGTGCCTGCTGCTGGGCGCCTGCTCGCCCACTACCCCGTTGTTCATCGCGCAGGTCACCACCAACGAAGTGGTGGAATACAAGACCATGAAGAGCAAGCGCATGGCCGCCGCCGTGGAAGAGGAAGGCGACCTGCTCACCTACAGCGCCATGGCCATCCGCGACGCGAAGAGCCCCGAGGCGGAGGAGCTGTACCTGGTCGGCTACCGCGACGACAAGTTCAGCGACGACGTGCGCGCCATCGCCCTGTACCAGATCGGCCTGATCTACATGAGCCGCTTCAACGAGCAGCGTGATGACACCAAGGCGCTGGCCTACCTGGAGCGAGTGCTGAACGAATTCCCCAGCAGCCGCGCCGCCGAACGTGCCGAAGCGCGCATCCTGGTGATCCGCCAGCGGGCGAAGGACCCGGTACAAAAGACCTCCCGCGAGCTCCTGGCCACCTGGCAGCCAAGCAACAATCTCGACCTGTACAAACCGGGGCTGGACCCGGACATGACCCTGCTCTCGCGTCGCGCCGTGCTCAAGGACCGCGTCGCCGAAGCCGAGGAGCTCTATATGCTGGCGCTGTCCGACCCCCATGTGCAGCCGGACATCAAGCAGAAGGCGCTCTACCAACTGGGCCTGATGTACCTGGCGCCGGACAACCCCCACGCCAACCGCGACAAGGCCATCGGCTATTTCCGCCGGCTGCTGGTGCAGTTCCCCGACAGCGATCTGGCCACCAAGGCCTCACGCCACCTGGACCAGGCACTGAATTCAGATCGCCCGTGACACCGCCCGGCGGGCCACCTGAAACAATTCAGCGGGTAGTGAAAAGGAACAATGACTACAGTTTTTCTGCGTAGTAGCCTCGGGCTCTGCTTGAAAAATGGAGTCTTCGCATGCCTTTCCGCCGCACCAAAATCGTCGCCACCCTCGGCCCGGCCAGCAACTCCCCGGAGGTCCTGGAGCAACTGATCATCGCGGGCTTGAACGTCGCCCGCCTGAACTTCTCCCACGGCAGCCCCGAAGAACACAAGGCACGCGCCCGCCTGGTCCGCGAACTGGCCGCCAAGCATGGCCGCTTCGTCGCCCTGCTCGGCGACCTGCAAGGTCCGAAGATCCGCATCGCCAAGTTCGCCAACAAGCGCATCGAACTGAAAGAAGGCGACAGCTTCCGCTTCTCCGTCACCCATCCCCGTGACGCCGGCACCCAGGAAGTGGTGGGCATCGACTACCCGGACCTGATCAAGGATTGCGGCGTCGGCGACGAGCTGCTGCTGGACGACGGTCGCGTGGTGATGCGCGTCGTCTCCACCACCGCTGACGAGCTGCACTGCACCGTGCTGATCGGCGGCCCGCTGTCGGACCACAAGGGCATCAACCGCCGTGGCGGTGGCCTGACCGCTCCGGCCCTGACCGCCAAGGACAAGGCCGACATCAAGCTGGCCGCGGAAATGGAACTGGATTACCTGGCGGTGTCCTTCCCCCGTGACGCCGCCGACATGGAACTGGCCCGCCGCCTGCGCGACGAAGCCGGTGGCAAGGCTTGGCTGGTGGCCAAGATCGAACGCGCCGAAGCGGTGGCCGACGACGAAGCCCTCGACGGCCTGATCCGCGCCAGTGACGCCGTGATGGTGGCCCGTGGCGACCTGGGCGTGGAAATCGGCGATGCCGAGCTGGTGGGCATCCAGAAGAAGATCATCCTGCACGCCCGCCGCTACAACAAAGCCGTGATCACCGCGACCCAGATGATGGAGTCGATGATCCACAGCCCGATGCCGACCCGCGCCGAGGTTTCGGACGTAGCCAACGCCGTGCTCGACTACACCGACGCCGTGATGCTTTCCGCCGAAAGCGCCGCCGGCGAATACCCGGTCGAGGCCGTACAGGCCATGGCGCGCATCTGCCAGGGCGCCGAGAAGCACCCGGACAGCCGCCGCTCGCACCACCGCGTTGGCCAGACCTTCGACCGCTGCGACGAAAGCATCGCCCTGGCGTCGATGTACACCGCCAACCACTTCCCGGGCATCAAGGCCATCATCTGCCTGACTGAAAGCGGCTACACCCCGCTGATCATGTCGCGTATCCGCTCCTCGGTGCCGATCTTCGCCTACTCGCCGCACCGCGAGACCCAGGCCCGCGTGGCGCTGTTCCGTGGCGTGGAAACCATCCCCTTCGACGCCGCCGCGCTGCCGCCGGAGAAGGTCAGCCAGATGGCCGTGGACGAACTGCTGCAACGCGGCGTGGTGACCAAGGGCGACTGGGTGATCCTGACCAAGGGTGACAGCTACACCACCCAGGGCGGCACCAACACCATGAAGATCCTCCACGTCGGCGACCTGCTGGTCTGACCTGACCTGGAAACGAAAAAGCCGCCCTTCAGGGCGGCTTTTTCATGGGCGTAAATCAGCTGATTGCTTGTAGGGGTGAATTCATTCGCCATGCAGGCCGAAGGTCTGCCCTGAGATGTCGAAGGGGGCAGCCGAGCTGCCCTTGGCGAATGAATTCGCCCCTACAGCATCTATTCCCCCAACAGTTGTTCGCGCAGCGTCACACGAACTTCGAAAAATCCGGCTTGCGACGCTGGGTGAAGGCCGACAGCGCTTCCACCGCTTCCGGAGAACGCAGGCGCTGGGTGAACAGCTCACCCTCCTCCGCGATCACCCGACGCAGCTCCTCACGGCCCGGCGCCTGCATCAGGCGCTTGCTCACCGCCAGGGCCGAGGGCGCCAGGTCGAGGAAGCGCATTGCCGCCTCACGGGCACGGGCCAGGGTCACGGCGCCGTTTTCCAGGGCCGCGTTGGCAATGCCCCAGTTGGCGGCCTGCTCACCGGTGAAGCCTTCGCCCAGCAGCAACAGCTCCGCGGCTTTCGCGTGGCCGAGCAGGCGCGGCAGGATCAGGCTGGAACCGAATTCAGGGCAGAGGCCCAGGTTGACGAACGGCATCTTCAGCTTGGCGTTGCAGCTGACATAGACCAGGTCGCAATGCAGCAGCAGGGTGGTGCCAATGCCCACCGCCGGGCCACTCACGGCCGCCACCACCGGTTTGGGGAATTCGAACAGCGCGCGCATGAACTGGAACACCGGGCTGTCCATCCCGCTCGGCGGCTCCTGCAGGAAGTCGACGATATCGTTGCCGCTGGTGAAGCACTCTTCGGTGCCGGTGATCAGCACGGCACGCACTTCGCGATCGTCCCGCGCCGCGTCCAGCACTTCGGCCATGCGGCTGTACATGGCACGGGTCAGGGCATTCATCTTGTCCGGGCGGTTCATGCGCAGCGTCAGCAGGCCCTGCTCGCGCTCGACCAGAATGTGCTCGCTCATGGCAACTCCTCGATTGGTGTTGGCCCGCGGCGTCAGGCTTCGCGGGTCAGGAAGGTATCGGCCAGCAGCTGATTACGGGGCAAGCCGGCCAGATATAGCCGGCGCGCGAACTCTTCGACGCTGGCGGGGTGGCCGCAGAGTAAGGCGATGGTTTGCCGCGAAACAAGGCGGAATTGCGCCAAAACCTCTGGCAGCTCGGCCGGCGTGATCAGTTGGACGGCAAGCCCGGAATGGGTTGCAGCCAGCTCGGTGAGGGATTTGGCCAGATAATGCCCGCCGGCGTCATGGGCCAGATGAATGATGCGGATGGGGCCCTGATGATGATTCCGCAGCGCTTCCCGCAGCAGCCCCCAGAGCGGCGCCAGTCCAGTGCCCGCAGCAAGGAACAGCAGCGGCCGGGCGTCCCAGGAAGGATCGTAGTGCAGTGCACCGCCGTGCAGTTCACCCAGGCGCAGCTTGTCTCCCGGCACCAGGCGCCGGGCCCTGTCGCTGAACATTCCGGGGTTGCGGCAATCCAGGTGGAATTCGAGGAAGTCGTCAAAACCAGGCAGGCTCGCCAGGGAATAGGGTCGGGCGACGCCCTCGTCATTCCACAGCAGGAGATGCTGGCCGGCGCTGTAACGCAGCGGCCGCGAAGGCACGAGTCGCAGGCGCAGGACATCCGGGGCCGGCCAGTCGACGCCGACGACTTCGGCGTCCACGCCATCGCGTGCCGGGTCGAACACCTCCACCACCAGGTCCTGCACCACCAGGCACTGGCAGGACAGCCGCCAGCCCTCGGCACGCTGGAAACGGTCCAGCGCTTCCGGCCTGGCGTCTGCCGGCTCGCCTGACAGGCAACGCACCAGGCAGGCATGGCAACTACCGGCCCGACAGCTGTAGGGGACCTTGCAGCCCCCGGCGTTCAGGGCATCCAGCAGGTTGCTTGCAGGTGCTACGGTCCAGCGTTTTCCAGCGACTTCGAGTTCAGGCACCCTGGCCCTCCCAGGCGGCATCGCAACGGTTACGTCCGCCGCGCTTCGCCCGATAGAGTGCCTGATCCGCACGCTGCAACGCATCATCCAGGTCGTCTCCGGCAGACAGCAGGGTCATGCCGGCCGAGAGGCTCAACCGTTCCACCTGTACCCCCACCGGCTCAGCGCTGGTGAAGGCTTCGCGCAGGCGCTCGCAGCACGCGGTGAGGCGATCCGCATCACAACCGGGCAGCAGCAGGACGAACTCCTCGCCGCCGTAGCGCGCCAGCACATCACCGTCGCGCAGGCAGGCACGCGCCACCGCGGCGAAGGTCTGCAGCACCCGATCGCCGGCGGCATGGCCGTGAACGTCGTTGATTCGCTTGAAATGGTCGAGATCGATCAGCGCCAGACCGTGCTGGCGATTTGTCGCGAGGCTGTCCAGCTCGCGGCTGGCAAGGCGCAGGAAATGGCGGCGATTGAACAGCCCGGTCAGCTCGTCCGTGGCGACCAGGTCTTCCAGTTGGCGCATCATGCCGCGCAGGGTGTCCTGGTGCGCCTGCAGGGCGAAGCGGCGTTGGCGCATGCGCTGACGCAGCGCCTGAACGTAGCTCCCGAACAGGCTCAGCCAGACCATCAGCACGAAGAGCACGCAGACCTGCAGCAGCGCCAGGGCCGGGTCGGCCAACTGCATCTGGTACGCCTCGTACAGGTTGAGACCGGCGAAGGCGAAGAAGCCGATTGCCGCGCAACGGGCGAACACCCTGGGTTTCAGTTGGAACACACCGAACATCATGATCAGCACGTAGACCGCGAGCAGGGTGCCCCGCGCGTCGTCGACCATGGACATCAGCCAGGTGTTCCAGACCAGGGCGAGCAGCACCTGGGGTTCCGTCAGGCTGGGGTCGGAGAAACGCAGGTTGTGTCCGCTGACGAACAACCAGAACAGCACGAGCTGGGACAGGGCAACGAGGCCGGTACCGATCAGGGCGGTGCTCGCCGTAACCCGGAACAGCCCGCCCAGCATGGCGACCCAGCACAGCAGCAGTACCATCGAGTAGGTAGCCACGGCCATACCGAAGCGCTTCAGCAGCAGACTTTGCAAGGCTCTATGGCTGACCCGTTGGCTGGATGGGCTCATGGGCTCCTTCCCGTAATGGCACCATGCCTTCAATGTACGCCTGTGATCACAGATTGCCTAGTACGTAGGAAACGTCCGACAACCGACCAAGGTCGACTACCGGCGACTGTGCCCGACGGGCCCCACGCGCTATACTGCCGCGCCTTTTTTAGCCTCGCGCGCCGGGTCGTGGTCCGGCGCTTCCCTGATGTTCCCTCCAAGAGGAGCGCCCACATGACCGTGATCAAGCAAGACGATCTGATCCAGAGTGTCGCCGACGCCCTGCAGTTCATCTCCTACTACCATCCCGTGGATTTCATCCAGGCCATGCATGAGGCCTATCTGCGCGAAGAGTCGCCCGCCGCGCGCGATTCCATGGCGCAGATCCTGATCAACTCGCGCATGTGCGCCACCGGCCACCGCCCGATCTGCCAGGACACCGGTATCGTCACCGTGTTCGTCCGCGTCGGCATGGACGTGCGCTGGGATGGCGCCACCATGAGCGTGGACGACATGATCAACGAGGGTGTGCGTCGCGCCTACAACCTGCCGGAGAACGTCCTGCGCGCCTCCATCCTGGCCGACCCGGCGGGCGCCCGTAAGAACACCAAGGACAACACCCCGGCGGTCATCCACTACTCCATCGTTCCCGGCAATACCGTGGAAGTGGACGTCGCGGCCAAGGGCGGCGGCTCCGAGAACAAGTCGAAGATGGCCATGCTCAACCCGTCCGACTCCATCGTCGACTGGGTACTGAAGACCGTGCCGACCATGGGTGCCGGCTGGTGCCCGCCGGGCATGCTCGGCATCGGCATCGGCGGTACCGCCGAGAAGGCCGCTGTGATGGCGAAGGAAGTCCTGATGGACGAGATCGACATCCACGAGCTGAAGGCCCGCGGTCCGCAGAACAAGATCGAGGAAATGCGCCTCGAACTGTTCGAGAAGGTCAACCAGCTGGGCATCGGCGCCCAGGGCCTGGGCGGCCTGACCACCGTGCTCGACGTGAAGATCATGGACTACCCGACCCACGCCGCCTCGCTGCCGGTCTGCATGATCCCCAACTGCGCCGCTACCCGTCACGCCCACTTCGTGCTCGACGGCTCCGGCCCGGCCGAGCTGGAAGCGCCGTCGCTGGACGCCTACCCGGAAATCGTCTGGGAAGCCGGCCCGTCTGCGCGCCGCGTCGACCTGGACACGATCACCCCGGAAGAAGTGCAGAGCTGGAAGCCGGGTGAGACCCTGCTGCTCAACGGCAAGATGCTCACCGGCCGCGACGCCGCGCACAAGCGCATCGTCGATATGCTGAACAAGGGCGAAGAGCTGCCGGTGGACCTGAAAGGTCGCTTCATCTACTACGTCGGCCCGGTCGATCCGGTACGTGACGAAGTGGTTGGCCCGGCTGGCCCGACCACCGCGACCCGCATGGACAAGTTCACCCGCCAGATTCTGGAAAGCACCGGCCTGCTGGGCATGATCGGCAAGTCCGAGCGTGGCCCGATCGCCATCGAAGCGATCAAGGACAACAAGGCCGTGTACCTGATGGCCGTCGGCGGCGCCGCCTACCTGGTGGCCCAGGCGATCAAGAAGTCCAAGGTCCTGGCCTTCGCCGAACTCGGTATGGAAGCCATCTACGAGTTCGACGTGAAGGACATGCCGGTCACCGTCGCCGTCGACACCAACGGCGAATCGGTACACATCACCGGCCCGGCGATCTGGCAACAGAAGATCGCTGAGAACCTGGCGGTGGAAGTGAAGTAAGCCTTCACCTTCGCTGAACGAAAAAGCCCGGCCATGTGCCGGGCTTTTTTATGCTCCCGTAGGTTGTGGCAGAGCGGAGCGAAGCCCAACATCGCTGCGTTGGGCTTCGCAAGCTCAGCGCCAACCTACAGAAGCTGTGCCTGGTCGAACTGCTCTGGCCAGTCCCGCCGGGTGAACACCTGGCCCTCGGTCCGCACCCGGCGCACTTCGTCCAGATCCAGGTCGCAGATCAGCCACTGGCTGGTCGAGGGGCAGAGTTCGGGGCTTTCGGCGATCACGCCGTTGCTCGGCATGCCGTAGTCCGGCGGCACGTAGAGGCCGGCACGACCGATGTTCTCGTCCAGCGCCGGCGACCAGGGGGCGAGCCCCACGGTAGGCGATTGCAGAACGGCGATCTGGTTTTCCAGCGCGCGGGCCTGGGCACCGATGCGCACTCGGTTATAGCCCGCCTCGGTGTCGGTGCAACTGGGAGCGAGGATCAGGTCGGCGCCGCCTTCGGCCAGGGTGCGGGCGAGCATGGGGAATTCGTTGTCGTAGCAGATCAGGATGCCCAGCCGACCGAGGGCCGTGTCGAACACCTTGAGCCCCTCCCCTGCCGCGATGCCCCATTGCTCGCGCTCGAAGCGGGTCATGATCAGTTTGTCCTGAAAGCCCAGTTCGCCACCCGGACCGAACAGCCAGGCGCGGTTGCGAAATCGCCCATCGGCATCGCGCACGGGAAGGCTGCCGGGTTGCAGGTAGACGCCAAGCTTCGCCGCGATACCGGCGCACAGCGCCCGCCAATCCTGAAGCAGGGGCTGGATGCCGACGATGGAAGCCTGCAGGTCCCCTCGCTCATCCGGCGGCAACTGACCGGCCAGAACCAGACCGGCGTATTCCGGCAGCACCAGCAGCTTCGCGCCCCTCGCGGCGGCTTCGGCACAAAGGCCCTCCAGGTGGGCGGCGTAGGTGTCCCAGCGTTCATGTAGCTCGATGGCGTACTGGCAGGCGGCGATCCTGATCATCGGGTGAGTTCCTTGAGCCAGAAGGACATGGGCTTGGCCGACTCGGTGTCTTCATCCAGGTCACGCCAGTGGTATTCGGTGCGCAGTTCCGGGTGGTGGCGATAACCACGCCGCGCCCAGAACTCGTTCAGTGGCTGGTAGCCGGGCGGGCGGCGCGGATGATCGGCCGGACGCTCCACCGCGCAGAAGGCGCAATGGTCGAAGCGCGCCAGGCGCCGCGCATAGCCTTCGCGCTCGGCGAAGAAGCGCACGCCCAGGCCGCTGCCCCGGTACTCGGGCAGCAACACCGACTCGCCAAAATAAAAGATGCGTTCCGGCGCCCAGCCCTGTTCGCGGAAAGGCCGCTGGAATTCCTCGGTTTCGTCCGCCATCGGCAGGCCCGTGGAGGCCCCCACTACCCGCTCGCCGTCCAGCGCCAGCACGAACAGGCTTTCCTTCGACTCGGCGTAGGTCGCGAGGTAGCGCGCTTCGTACTCGAGCGTGCCGTCATACAGGTAGGGAAACTCGCGAAACACCGTCAGGCGCAGGCGCGCGAGGTCATTGATATGGGGCGCGATGGCGCCGCCGTGAAGAAGTCGGATCTGCATGGGAGCGGTCGTTCTGGGGAAGTGGATGACGCCCCTGGCTAAGCCGGGCCTGGGTCAAGAACCTATCATGCCGGTCACGAACCGACTGACCCCATTGCGACAGGAACCCAGCCATGACCGCTATCGAACTGGTGCAAGCCTATTACGACGCCTTCAACGCCGGCGACATGCCAGCCTTCCTCGCCCTGCTCAGCGAGGACGTGGTGCACGACATCAACCAGGGTGAACGCCAACAGGGCAGGGCCGCCTTCGCCGCGTTCATGGACAAGATGAACCGCTGCTACAAGGAGCGCCTCTCTGACATCGTGGTCATGCAGAGCGCCGACGGCAGCCGTGCCGCCGCCGAGTTCGTGGTGCACGGCCAGTACCTGGCCGACGATGAAGGCCTGCCGCCAGCCAAGGGCCAGACCTACGTGCTGCCGGCCGGCGCCTTCTTCCACATCCACTTCGGCAAGATTGCCCGCGTGACCAACTATTACAACCTGAACGACTGGCTCGACCAGGTGGTTTGAGGCTTCAACCCTGCACTCGCGCCTTCGGCAACTCGACCACCGTGGCGCGACGCTGGGCCAGGTAGCGGGTGCAGCTCACCCGCAGGAAGGACGCGAAGTTGACCACCTCGCCCCGGTACTCCATCACCTCGTCGTAGAGCTTGGTGATGAGCTGGTTGGTGGTCATGCCGTCCACCTCGGCGATCTCCCGCAGGATGTCCCAGAACTGGTTTTCCAGGCGCAGCGTGGTGACGACGCCACGGATGCGCAACGAGCGCGAGCGGGACTCGTAGAGGATGGGGTCAGCCTTGACGTACAGCTCGCACATGGCGCGCCTCCTGTTTTTGGCGATGCAGGTTCAATTGAGCCAGGTAGGTTGGCGCAGAGCGCAGCGAAGCCCAACACACTCGATTGCTGGGCTTTGCGCAACTCAGCCACACCCTACGATCACAGCTCGATCTTCGTCCCGAGCAGCTTGAGGAAACCTGCCAGCCAGGCGGGATGAGCCGGCCAGGCCGGAGCGGTCACCAGATTGCCCTGGGTATGGGCGGCGTCCACCGGGATATCCACGTACTGACCACCGGCCAGTTTCACTTCCGGGCCGCAGGCCGGGTATGCGCTGCATTCGCGGCCTTCCAGCACGCCGGCAGCCGCCAGCAACTGGGCGCCATGGCAGACGGCGGCGATGGGTTTGCCGGCCTGGTCGAAGGCCTTCACCAGCTCCAGCACCCTGGCGTTGAGGCGCAGGTATTCGGGGGCGCGTCCGCCGGGGATCAACAGGGCGTCGTAGTCCTCCGCCCGGACCTTAGCGAAATCGAAGTTGAGGGCGAAGTTGTGCCCCGGCTTCTCGCTGTAGGTCTGGTCGCCCTCAAAATCATGGATGGCGGTGCGCACGGTCTGTCCGGCGGCCTTGTCCGGGCACACGGCGTGTACCGTGTGACCGACCATGAGCAGGGCCTGGAAGGGCACCATGGTTTCGTAGTCTTCGGCGTAGTCGCCGACCAGCATCAGAATCTTCTTCGCGGCCATTGCTCATCCTCCTGGATTGGAAGCCTCGGGGCTTCAAAGGTTAGCCAATTATCCCCGGCAGACTTCGAGCCCGGGTAATAGGCCCCTACTACAGGATGGATGGCGGGGTCAGATGCCGATCTTGTCCAGCGCCCGCCCCACTCCGCGCCAGAACCCAACCTGGGGCCGAACCACTTCACCGTTGGCGGCTACGCGCTGGCTCGGCTGGACCTGGCGGGTGGCGGCGATTTCCTGGCTGCCCAGGGACTCCTCCACCAGTTGCAGCGGGCCATTGCCGGCACCGGGTTGCTCGCTGTTCCTCGGCGGCGGGTCCAGTTCGTCGTAGCGCAGGTAATAGGTGCGTCCGGCGGAGGCTTCCAGGGCGAAGGAGCTGATAAGGGTGAAATCCAGCGGGCCATCGGCGAACAGCGTCCAGTAGCTGCCGAATAGCGGCCGGCGCATTTCCAGCTTGTAGCTGGCCGCGTCGAACTCCAGGGCCAGGTGGCCGTTGCTCGGCAGACTGCCGATCAGTTCGTTGTTGAGGAAGATGCCGGGAGCTTCCAGTTCCTGGTCCGCCCATTCGCTTTGCGGGCGATAGAGGTAGACCAGTGCGTGCTCGCCATCGCTCGGTGCGGACGGCTGGAACTCAGGCCCTTCGGTCGCGCCGAAGAACGCGCCCGGGGTGGAACAGCCGCCCAGCACAGCGCACAGCAGCAGGATCGGCAGGTATCGGCGGCCCATGCAGCCACTCCCTCTTGTTGTTGTGGAGCAAGCCTAGCCCCGCCTTGATCCGCAGGCACCCGACGAAAGTGCGGCGACTGGTCGCGTACCGCTAACGGCGACGATCGAGGAGGTTCACCACCAGCCGGTCCAGCCAGCCCCACAGGCGCTGGCGCAGGCGTTTCACCAGCGGGCGCGCGTGCCAATCGTCCATGGTGATCTCGCGGCTGTCGGAGAAGTCCTGGCGCATGCAGGCGTCCACCGCCTGGGTGAAGTTCGGGTCCAGCGCTTCCAGGTTGGCTTCCAGGTTGAAGCGCAGGTTCCAGTGGTCGAAGTTGCAGGAGCCCACGCTGACCCAGTCATCGGCCAGCACCATCTTCAGGTGCAGGAAGCGCTGCTGGTACTCGAATATCCGCACCCCGGCACGCAGCAGGCGCGGGTAGTAGCGCTGGCCGGCGAAGCGCACTGGCGGGTGGTCGGTGTGCCGACTGGTGAGCAGCAGGCGCACCTCGACGCCACGCCGCGCGGCCTTGATCAGGGCCCGGCGCACCTTCCAGCTCGGCAGGAAATAGGGCGTCGCCAACCACACGCGATTGCGCGCCGTGCGAATGCTGCGCACCAGCGACTGAACGATGTCGCGGTGCTGGTTCGCATCGGCGTAGGCCAGCCTGCCGAGCCCCTCCCCCACCGCCGGATAGGGTGGCAGGTGGGCCAGCCCCGGTGCCTCACCCGGTTTCCAGGGGCGGCGGCCGAGGTTGGCCAGCCACTGGTAGTCGAAGATGAGTTGCCAGTGCGCCACCAGCGGCCCCTCGATGGCCACCATCACTTCGTGCCAGCGGCTGGTCTCCTGGCTCGGGTCCCAGAACTCGTCGGTGGCACCGGTGCCGCCAATGAACGCCTGGCGATCATCCACCACCAGGATCTTGCGGTGGTCGCGGTACAGGTTGCTGAAGCCGTGCCGCCAGCGCAGCGGGTTGTAGAACTGCAGCATCACTCCGGCCTCGACCAGCCGCTCGCGCAGCGCCGCACCCAGCTTCAGGCAACCGAAATCATCGAACAGGCAGCGCACTCGCACGCCGCGCACGGCAGCCACGCAGAGGGCGTCCACCAGGGCCTGGCTGCAGCGGCCGTCTTCCACCAGGTAAAGCTCCAGCGCGACCTGATGCTCGGCCCGGGCAATGGCCGTGAGCATGGTCGGAAAGAACTGAGGGCCGTCGATCAACAGCTCGAAGCGGTTGCCGGACTTCCAGGGGAAGATCTGCCCCATCAGCGCTCCGTGAAGATCAGCACGGCGCCCACCGGCACCGACAGACTGATGCCGGGCAGGCCGGCCACCTTGCGCAGGCCGTCCAGTGCCGTGGTCAGGCCGAAGTCCTCCACCTGCAGCACCAGCGGCGCCAGGGTCACCACCTGGAAGCGATGGTCGTCCAGGCGCGTGGCCAGGAGTTCGGCGCGGTATTGCTGGGACTTGTCATGAAGCTTCACCGTCAGCGGCAGGCCCAGCTCCAGCTGGGCGCCGGGAGCCAGGTCGGTGATGGGACGCAGGTCGAGCTGGGCAGTGATCTCAGCCTCGGGGTACTTGGTGATTTCGAAGAACTGGTCACGCAGGCGCTGGTCACGCAGCGGAACCCCGGTGCTCACCGACTCCAGTTCGACGCGCAAGTGCGCCTTGCCCTCCTTGCCGATCTTGCCGTGCAGGGTGAGGAAGCGGTGCACCTCGGAAATGCTACCGGCCTTGGTGGAGATGAAGGAGATGCGCGACGACTCGTTGTCCAGGTACCAACTGGCCTGCACCGGCAGGGCCAGGGCGCCGAGCAGGGCAATGAGGGGGCGTATCGATTTGTGCATGCGGGCTTCCTTTGGCATGTCGCTGACGGCCGGAAGACTTCGGCCGGACTCCATTGGTCACACGAATCGCCGCCGGGTTCCCGCTTGGGCGATCCCGACGGACGGCGATGGGTGCAAAGCTACCAGAGGAAAGACGATTGGTGGGCACGGCGCCAGAGCAGCCGGGAACAATTGATTAGCCCTCCATGCCCTCGTGGGAGCGATTTCAATCGCGATTACAGCCCGAAGGGCTACCTTCAACGCCCATGGGTTGCTGCGCAGCCCTATCGCGAATGAATTCGCTCCCACAGACCCGAAGCCCATGGCGAATGAATTCGCCCCTACAAGCACCCGGTCCATTCCAGCCCGAAACGAAAAAGCCCCGGCCTTGCGGCACGGGGCTTCTTCCTGGACGACCGCGCGTTACAGGCGTGGGTAGTCGATGTAGCCCACCGGGCCCTTGGCGTAGAACAGCTCGGGGCGCGGTTCGTTCAGCGGTGCATCCTGGCGCAGGCGCTCGGGCAGGTCGGGGTTGGCGATGAAGGGAATGCCGAAGGCCACGGCATCGGCCTTGCCACTTTCCAGCCAGGCACTGGCACTGGCCTTGGTGAAGCGCTCGTTGGCGATGAACACCCCACCGAAGGCTTCCTTCAGCGCGGGCGTCAGGCTGTCCTCGCCTTCCTTCTCACGGGCGCAGATGAAAGCCACGCCACGCTTGCCCAATTCACGGGCGACATAGCCGAAGGTACCGGCCAGGTCGGAGTCGCCCATGTCGTGGGAGTCGGCACGCGGCGACAGGTGCACGCCCACGCGGCCAGCGCCCCACACCTTGATCGCGGCATCGGTGACTTCCAGCAGCAGGCGGGCACGGTTCTCGATGGAGCCGCCGTACTGGTCGGTGCGCTTGTTCGTGCCGTCCTGAAGGAACTGGTCCAGCAGGTAGCCGTTGGCGGAGTGGATTTCCACACCATCGAAACCGGCGGCCTGGGCGTTTTCGGCACCAATGCGGTAGGCGTCGACTATGTCGGCGATCTCTTCGGTTTCCAGGGCGCGCGGCACCGGATAGTCACGCAGCGGACGCAGCAGGCTGACGTGGCCTTTGGCAGCGATGGCGCTGGGTGCCACCGGCGCTTCGCCATCCAGGTAGCTCGGGTCGGAGATACGGCCCACGTGCCACAGCTGCAGGACGATCTTGCCGCCGTTGGCGTGCACCGCCTTGGTGATATTGCTCCAGCCCTTCACCTGCTCGTCGGACCAGATGCCGGGGGTATCCGGGTAGCCGACGCCGAGCGGCGTGACGGAAGTGGCTTCACTGATGATCAGCCCGGCTGTCGCGCGCTGGGTGTAGTACTCGGCCATCAGCGCGTTGGGCACGCGGCCCTCGTCGGCGCGGCAGCGGGTAAGCGGCGCCATGATGATGCGGTTGGAAAGTTCCAGGTCGCCAATCTTGATCGGGTCGAAGAGCGTGGGCATGTCATTTACCTCGGGTCAGTCGAGAGCCGCTTGCAGCTCGGGATTACGGTTGCTGAAGGTGAGCAGGGTCGCTAGCAGGGCGAGGATCGCCAGTACCGCAGCGGCCAGGGGAACACTGGTGAGGCCGAATCCGTGGCTGATGACCAGGCCACCGACCCAGGCGCCGAGGGCATTGCCCACGTTGAAGGCGCCGATGTTCAGGGTGGAAACCAGGTTCGGGGCGTCGCTGCCGAAATTCACCACATTGACCTGCAGGGCAGGCACCGCGGCGAAGGCGGCCGTGGCCCAGAGGAACAGGGTGATCTCCGTGGGAATCAGGCTTGCGCTGGTCCAGGTCAGGACGCTGGAGGCGACGGCCAGGGCGACGAACACGCCCATCAGCGTCTGTGCCAGCTTCCAGTCCGCCAGGCGGCCACCGATCACGTTGCCCAGGGTCAGGCCCAGGCCGATCAGCAGCAGGCTCCAGGTCACGCCACGGGGCGAAACGCCGGTCACTTCGCCGAGCAGCGGCGCAACGTAGGTGAAGATGCAGAACACCGCGGCGGAGAACAGCACGGTGGTGGACAGCGCCAACCACAGCCCGGCACCGCGCAGGGCGGCGAACTCGGCGCGGATATCGGTGGCCTCCTCGTCATCCTGGCGCGGCAGTACCCGCCAGAGGCCGATCAGCGCAGCGATGCCGATCAGGGTCACCGCCCAGAAAGTCGAACGCCAGCCAGCGACCTGGCCCAGGGCGGTGCCCAGGGGCACGCCGAGCACGTTGGCCAGGGTCAGTCCGGTGAACATCAGAGCGACGGCCGACGCCTTGCGGTTGGCCGGCACCAGGCTGGCGGCAACCACCGAGCCGATACCGAAGAAGGCGCCGTGGCAGAGTGCGGTGACGACCCGCGCCAGCATCAGCAGGCCGTAGTTGGCGGCGATGGCGCAAAGCAGGTTGCCGATGATGAATACCCCCATCAGCGCCAGCAGGGCGCGCTTGCGCGGCAACTTCGAGGTGAGCATCGCCATGAACGGTGCGCCGATGGCCACGCCCAGGGCGTAGCCGGTGACCAGCCAGCCGGCGCCAGGAATGGACACGCCGAGATCGCTGGCCACCTCGGGCAGCAGGCCCATGATGACGAATTCAGTGGTGCCTATCGCAAACGCGGACAAGGCGAGGACGAGAAGCGCAGTAGGCATTGGGCCTGCTCCTGGGAAGTTTCGGGTTGTAGGCAGGTGCTGCAGTTACAGCTCGTCGCTCATCTGGCGAAGGAATTCAGCGATGACGGCTTCATTGCGTTTGAAGAAGTTCCATTGGCCCACCTTGCGGCTCGTTACCAGGCCGGCGCGCTGCAAGGTCGCCAGGTGCGCCGAGACGGTGGACTGGGACAGCCCGCAGCGCTGGTCGAACTTACCGGCGCAGACGCCGATTTCGAATGGGTGGTCCTGCTCGACGAAGTACTTCTCCGGGTCCTTGAGCCACTGCAGCATCTCCCGCCGGACGGGATTGGCGAGTGCCTTGATGATTTCGTCGAGGTCGATGGATGTGCTCATGGCCGTGGATTCGTATATCGAGATGGAACGAACTTTATATCGAGAAAGAGCGATACGGGATCGTTTGTGCCGATAGTCATCATCGACCGCCATGATAAAACCGACTCTGGGTTAAGCTCCGCCAATGAACTACCTCGCTCACCTCCATCTCGGCGGCTCGCAGCCGGCGCAACTGCTCGGCAGCCTCTATGGCGACTTCGTCAAAGGGCCGCTGGCCGGGCGCTGGCCGGCGGACATCGAAGCCGGCATCCGCCTGCACAGGCGCATCGACGCCTTCACCGACAGCCACCCTCTGATCACCCAGGCCAAGCTGCGTTTCCCCAGCGAGCGGCGGCGCTTCGCCGGCATCCTGCTGGACGTCTTCTTCGACCACTGCCTGGCCCGCGACTGGGAGCGTTACTCCGCCGAACCGCTGGATACCTTCACCCGCCATGTCTACGACGTGCTGGTCAACGAGCCCGCACTGCCCGGCCGCCTGGCGCTGATCGCCCCGCGCATGGCCGAGCAGGACTGGCTCGGCAGCTACAGGGAGTTCGAGACCCTGGAGCTGGTCATCGCCGGCATGGCGCGGCGCATCTCGCGGCCGGAAGCGCTGGACGGTGCGATGGCCGAGCTGGAGGCGCTGTATCGGCCCCTGTTCGATGACTTCCGTCAGTTCTATCCACAGCTCCAGCACTTCGCGGGAGCCCAGCCCAATATCGGTTGACCTGTATCAAAGGAAATTTCCTACACCTGCAGTGGAATGGCGTCAGAACCACACACACTGGAGGTGCCCGATGAACGCGCTGATGCTGGCGACCGACCTTTCCAACCGCTCCGACCGCGCCTTGCGACGCGCGGCGCGCCTGGTTCGGCAGTTCGACTGTCCCTGGTTCATCCTCCATGTGGTCGACGAAGACCAGCCGCAGCTGCGGATCGAACTGGAAGTCGAGCAGGTCCGCCGCTACCTCAATGAGCAAGTGGACTTCTTCACCGAACTCGCCGGCCGCACGCCGGAAATCTGGGTGGAGGTGGGTGACCCGGCCAAGCACATCGCCGACTGCACCCGCTGGGCCAACATCGACCTGCTGGTGGTTGGCAGCCATCGCAAGAACCCACTGCGCGACATCTTCGTCGGGACCACCCTGGAACGCCTGGTCCGCACCAGTCACGTGCCGATCCTGCTGGTGAACAGGGCCGCCGAAGACGACTACCTGATGCCGCTGCTGGCCCTGGATTGCTCTCCGGCTTCCGCCCAGGCCGTGCGCGCCGCCCACGAGCTGGGTCTGATCCCGAAATCCGGCGCCAAGGCGCTGCACGCTTTCGACCCGCTGGGTGGCGCCATGCTGCTGGCGGCTGGCGCAGGGGCCGGGACGATTCCGGGCGACTACGCCGCCGATGAGCGCCGCCGGGCGACCGCCGCGCTGGATGAGTTCCTGCTCAAGGAAGAACTGGGCGCCCTCATCGACCAGCGCCTGATCGAGGAAGGCCAGCCAATGACCGCATTGCGCCGAGTGCTGGACCGCGAACCCGTCGACCTGGTGGTGATGGGCACGCGTGGACTGACGGGGATGAAACGGGTGCTGATCGGCAGCGTGGCGGATGCCGCCATGCGCGAGCTGGACTGCGACATCCTCACAGTGCCGCCGATCCACTGGCCGGAAACGAATAAGGCCTGACCACCCTCAGGCGGCCAGAGCCTCGTCTTCCACCTCACCGAAGAGCGCCAGTTGCACGGCGCTCTTTGCTTTCTGGCTCAGCACGGTACGGGTCAGCCCCTGGCTGGCAACCGGCTCGAGCAGCTGGATTTCCACGTCGGCCAGATCGCTGCGCAACAGGCGCACCAGGTGCGAGAGCAGGTCGTCCTCACCGATGAAGGGCGCGATTTCGTCGCGCTGGCCATCGCGCTGATAACGGATCGCCACCGGCTGCACCGGTACCTGGGTTTCCACGGCGCTGGTGAGCAGGCGGCTGTGGAACGTCTTCAGCAGGCTGCCGTCGGTGGTGGTGCCTTCCGGGAAGATCAGCAGGTGGCGCCCATCCCCGAGGTGGCGGGCGAGCTGCTGGCCGACCAGGCCGCTATCCCCCGAACCACGGCGAATGAACAGGGTGCCCGCCTTGTGCGCCAGCCAACCGGCCACCGGCCAGGCACGCACCTCAGCCTTGGACAGGAAGGACAGCGGCGCCACGGCGCCGAGCAGCGGGATATCGGTCCAGGACACGTGGTTGCTCACCCAGAGCATGGGCTGCTCCGGCACCCGGCCAACGACCCGCACGCGAAACGGCAGCGCGCCAGCCAGGCGAGCGAGGAACCAGCGGGTCAGGCGCTGCCGGGTGGCCATCAGATCACGACGCCCCAGGCGTTCCAGCACGCCAACCCACACCGCCAGCGACAAGCCGAGGCCGATCACTGCCAGCAGGCGGGCGACGCGGGCGTAGAAACGTACGGACTTCAGCATGCCCAGCCTCAGACCGCAGCCTTGAAGTGACGGGCGTAGCGCGGGCAAAGCTCGTCGCGCTTGAGCAGGATGAACACGTCGGCCACCTGGAAGTCCGGGTCCCAGCACGGCTCGCCACAGATCTTCGCGCCCAGGCGCATGTAGGCCTTGAGCAGCGGCGGCATCTCGGCGATCACGTTGCCCGGCAGCTCCAGCACCGGCAGCGGGTTCTTCGGCTCCGCGCGCAGGTATTCGGTGCACAGATGACGCTCGCGCAGGCGCTGCATGATGGCCTGTGCCTGGATGCCGCCGTCCTGCATCGGGATGCTGGCGCAGCCCATCAGATAGCGGTAGCCGCCCTGGTTCAGCACTTCAGCCAGTTCACCCCAGAGCACGGCGATGGTGGCGCCATTGCGGTAGGCCGGGTCGACGCAGGTGCGGCCGATTTCCAGCACCGGGCCTTGCAGCTCGCCGAGGCCGTGGAGGCTGAATTCCTCTTCGCTGTAGAAGCGGCCAAGGTCACGGGCGGCGTGGTGATCGAGCAGGCGGGTGGTGGCGACCAGCTCGCCGCTGTCCAGGTCGCGCACGCCGATGTGCTGGCAGTGCGGATCGTAGTCATCCATATCGAGACCGAACTCGGCGCCCTGCAGCTTGGCGTCGAACTCGGCGCTGAACACTCGAAAACGCAGGGCCTGCGCCTCACGCAACGCAGCAATGCCTTCCAGACGCTCGGCCTGGAGACGGCGAGGGCTTTTCCCGTTGGGTGCGACGCTGTCGCGGGTCATGGCGATCTGAGTCATGAATAAGCCTCCGTTGGCCGGCTAGATCCCGGTTGCAGCCGGACGATCTTGTTGTGCAAGCTCAGGCTAGGTAGACCCGGTGTCACCCCCATGACGATCCGATGATGCTTGTATGACATGGGGCCGCTGACATCCCGCAGCCACGCCCCCATCCCCCTCGAGGAGCCTTCAATGCCCTGGCAACGCCTGTTCGAAGCCACTGCCCGCCAGCCCTCCGGCCAACCGCTGGATGACTGGTACGGCGCCCTGCTCGACCGCCTGGGCGAGGTGACGCCCTTCGAACTGGCAGTGCTTGGCGGCAAGCTGGCCGCCACGCCCGGGCTCGCGTTCCTCGCCGGCTACCAGGGCGCCCTGCGCCTGCTCTGGCCTTCGGCGCCTCAGAGCCTGGGCGCGCTGTGCGTGACCGAGAACCGCAGCGTACGTCCGGCGGACATGCAGACCCGCCTGAGCGGCCTCAGCCTCGCTGGACGCAAGGACTTCGTCACCGCCGGAAATGCCGCCGACTGGCTGCTGGTGGCGGCCCGCGAGGAAGCCGGCGGCGAATCGCCGCGCCTGGCCCTGACCGTGGTGCGCAACGGCGCCCCGGGTGTGCGCGTCGAGCAGCTCAAACCGCTGCCGCTGATGCCCGACGTCCCCCATGCACGCCTGCATCTGGAAGGCGCCCATTGCGAGCGCCTGGCCGGCGATGGCTGGGACGCCTACGTAAAGCCGTTCCGCAGTATCGAAGACCTCCACGTCCTCGCCGCACTGGTGGCCTGGCTGTACGGCGTGGGCCGCGACAACGCCTGGCCCCAGGACCTGCAATTGCGCCTGCTGGCGTTGCTCAGCGGCGCGGCGGACGTCTCCCGCCAATGCGCCACGGCACCGGCCATGCACCTCCTGCTGGCCGCCCTCTTCGCCCAGTTCAAGGCGATCAAGCCGGAACTGGACGCCGCCTTCGCCGGCGGACCGGAGGAATGGGCGAATCTCTGGAAACGCGACCAGGGCGTGCTGGAGATCGCCAGCGGACCGAGGGCGAAGCGGCTGGAGAAAGCCCTCGCGGCGCTTGGCATGGCCTGATTGCGATCTGCATGCGTGTAGGAGCGAATTCATTCGCGATACGGACTGAAGGGCGGTCGTGCGGGCTGATGCATACGGACAGCTACGCTGTCCTTCGCGAATGAATTCGCTCCTACAGTCCGTGCCTTGATCCACGTCAGGGTGTACCTGAGGGAAATGCCTTACATCTGCGCGTCGCTTTTCCTACAGAGGTTTCCATGCGTCGCGAACCCATCGTGCTGTTCGACAACGGCTCCCACCAATGCCTGATGTTCGACGATCTGGTCAGCGGCGACGGCGTGCAGTCCAACCAGTTCCTGATTACCGACAACGAGCAGTACCTGCTGCTGGACCCGGGCGGCGACCTGACCTACACCCCGCTGTCGCTGGAACTGTCCAAGCACATTCCGGTGCAGGACCTGACCTACATCTTCGCCTCCCACCAGGACCCGGACATCATCGCCTCCCTGGACAAATGGCTGCTGCACACCCGCGCGAAGGTGATCTGCTCCAAGCTCTGGGCGCGCTTCCTGCCGCACCTGACCGCCAACTACCTGGCCATCAGCCACGGCATCTCCACCTACGACCGCATCATCGCCCTGCCCGACCGCGGCCAGTCCATCACCCTGGGCCGCTGTCAGCTGAAGGCGGTGCCTGCGCACTTCCTCCACTCGGTGGGCAATTTCCAGGTGTATGACCCGACCAGCCGCATCCTCTTTTCCGGCGACATGGGTGCATCGCTGGTGGAAGACGCCACGCCGGTGCGCGACTTCGTCAACCATGTGCCGAACATGGAAGGCTTCCATCGCCGCTACATGGCCAGCAACAAGGTCTGCCGACTCTGGGCCTCCATGGTGCGCGGCATGGACGTGGAGATGATCGTCCCGCAACACGGCCGGCCCTTCGTCGGCAAGGAAATGATCAGCGCCTTCCTCTACTGGATCGAGAACCTGGAGTGCGGCATCGACCTCCTCGGGCCGGACGACTACCGGCTGCCACGTTGAACTGACGTAACGCGCCGAATAGCCCCACCAGCCGGCACGTTCGGCGCTATTTACCGTCACGCGGACCGTGCTAGGTTGCGCCCTTCGATAAGCAGAAGAGGCCGACCAATGCCCCTCCCCCTCCTTCGCCCGCTGGCCCTGGCGCTCGGTCTTGTGGCCAGTCTGGCCCAGGCTGAAACCTGGCCCGCCACGGACTGGCAACAAGGCCCCGCACCCAGCGGTGCCGCAGTCCAGGCCTTCGAGCGCTACGCCTTTCCCCAGCGCGATGACAACGAACGCAAGGGCGTGCGCACCGACGCCGTGGTGGTGATCCGCGACGGCGAACTCATCTACGAGCATTACGCCGGTCCCACCAAGGCCGAGACGCCGCACCTCACCTGGTCGGTAAGCAAGAGCTTGCTGGCCTCCGTGCTCGGCGTCGCCTATGGCGAAGGACGCTTCAAGCTGGACGAGCCGGTGGCGCGCTACTACCCGGCGTTCACCAGCCACGCCAACGTCCGCCTCGATGACGTGCTGCACTGGGCTTCCGGCCTTGCCTGGCAGGAGGACTATGAGTACGCGCCGCTGAAATCCTCGGTGGTGGCCATGCTCTACACCCGTGGTCGCGGCGACATGGCCGCCTTCGCCGCCGAGCACCCGCTGGATGCCGTGCCCGGCAAACGCTTCCGCTACTCCAGCGGAGACTCCAATGTGCTGTCCGCCGCCCTGCGCGGAATAGTGGGCGAGCAGGCCTACGCGGAATATCCCTGGACCGCCCTGTTCGAGCCTCTGGGCATCCGGTCGGCAGTGTGGGAAACCGATGCCGCCGGCACCTACGTCGGCTCTTCCTACTCCTACCTCACCGCCCGTGACCTGGCCCGCGTCGGCCTGCTGATGCAGCGCGATGGCCGCTGGAACGAGCGCCAATTGCTGCCATCGGACTGGGTCGCCTTCAATCGCAAGCCCTTCGCCAATTACCGACCCGACCCGGCCAAGCCGGGCGAAGCCGTGCCGGGTGGCCACTGGTGGTTGAACAGCCAGGTGCAAGGCGCCGCCAAGCCCTGGCCGGACGCCCCGGAAGACGCCTTTGCCGCCCTCGGCCACTGGGGCCAGGCACTCTACGTGCTGCCCAGCCAGAAGCTGGTGATCGTGCGCTACGCCGATGACCGCGACGGCAGCTACCGCCACAACGACTTCCTCAAGCTGGCCCTGTCCGCATTCACCCCGGAGGTGCAGCCGTGATCGCCCGTCGTCCCGTGCTCAGCCTTCTCGTGCTGGCGCTCATCCTGTTGGCCGCCACGGCCTGGCAGAACCGCCAGCACCTGGCCGCCTTCCCCGGCATCATCAGCGCCTACACCGCCAAGGAGTACTGCTCCTGCCGCTACGTGATGGGCAACCCGGCCGACTACTGCCAGGGCTACGTGAAACAGTACGTACCCACCAGCGCTTTCCTCGACGACGCCGAGCACAAGCGCGTAACCGCCAGCGGCCTGGGCCGCAGCAACACAGCGGCGTGGGTCAGCCCGCACCAGGGCTGCCGGCTGATGCCCGAGGCGGACAGCACGCTCTGAGGCTGTCCCCCATAAAAGAAAAGCCCCCGAATCCGGGGGCTTTTTCGTTGAAGCACTGACCTCAGCGCATGTTGATCTGTTGCTGCAGGTTCTGCACCTGGCTCTGCAGGGTGCTGATGTTGCGGGTCATCTGTGCGCGGAAGGCATCGAACTCGGCGGTGCTGGCGCCCTGGGAGGGTGCCGGACGGTTGTCCAACTCGCTACGCAGTACGAGCAGGTCCTGCTCCAGGCTCTTGATCGCCTGGTTCGGGTTGCCTTGTTTCTTCAGCGCTTCCACATCGCTGCCCAAACCCTTCAGACGGCTGTCGAGTTGAGCCATGTCGCCCTGGGCGGCCTTCAGCTTGACCTGCTCGGCAGCCAGACCGTCGACCTTGCCATTCAACTGGCTGCCCAACTGGGCTGCGGCGCCCTGGGCGGTCTTGACGTCAGCGGACAGCTGGTCGACGCGCTTGCCCTGGGTGCCCAATTGGACATTCGCGGCTTGCTGCTGCTTGGACAGTTCGATCACCTTGGCCTGGAGCTGCTTGAGCTGCAGCTTCACGGACTCGTTGCCGGTGGTGATGTTGGATTCGGTGGCGACCACCTTGCCGGAAATGTCCTGGATCCGGCCGGCGGCCTCTTCGCTGATACGGGCGAAACTTTCCTGGGTGGCGACCAATTGCTGCTCCATCAGGCTGATCTGCTGGAAGCTCCACCAGCCCAGGCCGCAGAGGGCGACGACCAGGGCAACCACCAGGGCCCAGAGCGGACCGGTGCTGGCGGCCTTGGGCGCCGGGGCGGGCGTGGTATAGCCATTGGTGTGACGGTGCAGCGGCTCGGCCGCCGGGTGATGGCCGAACTCGTCGCGATCACGGGCATCGGTGGTCAGGCTGGGAACATCATCCAATTCATCGAGAGCGTCATTGCGCATGGGGGGACCTTTGGAGAGAAACGCAGAACCGCGAATGGCCGGAAGTATACCGGTTCGCACGGCGGTCTTCAGCGTCGCGCCATGGCAGTGCGGGCTGCACCGCACAGGGGCGACGCCACTCGATTGACCACGCCAGAGCCCCGCAGTTCCGGGCCTTCCGGCCTGGTACGGGGCTTGCTAGCAAGATGCCAGCCCCGGCACGGGGCCATGCCAGGAAATCACCATCCGGAGCCGATGGCTCCGTCTGGCTCCGGACCGTTCGCCAGGAAGGAACGGAGCACTCTTCGACCATGGGGGAAGAAGGAATGGAATTGACCAAGGCTGTGCTGGATTGCATGCAGACCCTGCGGCGCCAGCTTCGTGAAGAACAGGCTGTGGATATCCGTCTCAGCCAGCCCGACGCCATCCTGTCCATGCTCAACGCCTGCGCCGAATCCCATCGCGACGCCACCCGTGAGCTCGGTGAACATCTCAGCACCCTTACCGGCGTACGCCTGAAGCCGGCGGTCCTCAGTGAGGAAGAACTGGTGCGCAAATACACCCAGTACGCCGGCCCGCTGCGTGGCTAAGGCTGCTGGGCGCCCCACCAGGCGCAGAACTCGTCCAGCGCCGTCCACACATTCACCCGCGGCTCGTACTCCAGGTATTGCCGGGCACGGCTGATGTCCAGGGAGAAGTCCTTGGCCATCACCGCCACGGCCAGCCGATAGAGCGACGGTTCCGGCCGGCCCGGCAGAATCCGGCAGACGGACTCGTTCACCAGCGCGGCGCTGTAGGCCAGGCCATAGGGAACGTGGCGATTCACCTGCTGCACACCCAACTTGCGAAACACATAGTTGATGACGTCCCAGATCGGCACCGGCTGGCCATTGCTGATGTTGTAGACCTGCCCCAGCGCCGGGCCGGTGGCCAGCAGGCCGCTGAGCAGGGCGTCGTTGAGGTTCTGCACGCTGGTGAAATCGACCTTGTTCAGGCCGTTGCCGATGATTTTCAGGCGGCCCTTGCGCTGCATGGCGATCAGCCGCGGGAAGATGCTGGTGTCACCGGCACCGGTGACGAAGCGCGGGCGGAAGGCGATGACTTCCAGACCGAACTCCTCGGCGGCGAAGACCTTCTGCTCGGCCAGGTACTTGGTGGCGCCGTAGTGGTCGGAGAAGCGTTTGGGGACCTGCTCTTCGCGAATGCCCACATGGGAGCGGCCGTCGAAGTAGACCGAGGGGGACGACAGGTGCACCAGGCGCCGCACCCGCTGCTTCAGGCAGGCTTCCAACACGTTCTCGGTGACCTGCACGTTGGCCTGGTGGAAGTGCTCGTACTTGCCCCAGACGCCCACGGCGCCAGCGCAATGCACCACTGCATCGACGTCATCGCACAGGCCCAGCACCAGCTCCGGGTCCGACAGGTCGCCCTGGATGAATTCGGCACCGCGCTTGACCAGATGCTCCACGCCTTCCGGACGGCGGCCGTTCACCCGCACGTCGAGTCCCTGCTCCAGGGCGAAACGCGCGAAGCGTCCGCCGATGAACCCACTCGCCCCCGTCACCAGAATCTTCATCTATGGTCCCCTGCCATGCGTCGTGATGCCCGCGACTCTAGCAGCCCGGGCACCAGCCAGGGGTGGCGTCGCGAGCCAATAGAACGACTCTGAACGCAATCCCCTTCCATCGTTCCCGCCCGAACGAACGCCGTGGGCTACCTTTGTCTGCGAATCCACCGCCAAGGAACCGCGCAGTGAACACCAAGACCTGGATGATCTATGGCGCCTACGGCTACACCGGCCAACTGGTGGCCGAGCACGCCCTGCAACAAGGCCTGACGCCAATCCTCGCCGGTCGCGACCCGGCCCGGCTGGAAGCCCTGGGCAGTCGCCTCGGCCTGCCGACACGGGTTTTCGACCTGGACGACCCGGCCCACGCCGCAGAGCGCCTGGAAGGCGTCTCTGTGGTCGCCCACTGCGCCGGCCCTTTCTCGGCCACCAGCACGCCGATGATCCAGGCCTGCCTCGCCAGCGGAGCGCATTACCTGGACATCACCGGCGAGATCACGGTGTTCGCCCTCGCCCACGCCCAGGACGCGGCGGCGCGCAAAGCCGGCATCGTGATCTGCCCCGGCGCGGGCTTCGACGTCATTCCCACCGACTGTGTGGCGGCCTGCCTCAAGACCGCTCTGCCCGACGCCACGCACCTGGCGCTCGGCTTCGACTCCGACAGCGGGTTGTCCCCCGGCACCGCCAAGACCAGCATCGAGGGGCTGGCCCTGGGCGGCCAGGTACGGGAGAACGGCCGGTTGCGTCCGGTACCGCTGGGGCACCGTCGCCGCGAGATCGACTTCGGCCGCGGCGCGAAATCCGCCGTGACCATTCCCTGGGGCGACGTGGCCACGGCCTTCTATTCCACCGGCATTCCCAATATCGAGGTCTACCTGCCGGCCCCGGCCGCCGTGGCATTGGGCATGCGCCTGATCGACCCGCTGCGCAGCCTGCTGGCCGGCGACTGGATGCAGGCCAAGTTGAAGGGGCTGGTGACCCGGAACGTTGCGGGGCCGGACGAAACCACCCGCCTGCGACGCCCCACCTGGGTCTGGGGCGAGGTGCGCAACGCCGCCGGGGAGCGCCGCGTCGCGCATCTGGAAACCGCCAACGGCTACCAGGTGACGGTGCACGGCGTGCTCCATACGGTGCGCCATCTGCTGGATTACCAGGGTGAAGGCGGCTATTTCACGCCTTCGCGGCTGATGGGGGAGCGCTGCGTGGAGCAATTGCCGGGTTCCGGCTCCATCCGCATCACCTGAGCGTCCGGTACGTAGGGTGCGCCATGCGCACCGGTTCAGCGTCAGAAGCCTTATGCCGCTGGTGCGCGCGGCGCACCCTACAGACAGCCCCCATCCACCGCACCGTTGTCATTGCGAGGACAAGGGCACCAGCCAGCGGCTCGCTGCGGCTGCCAGATGGTCGGTGAGCAGGCCGAGCAGCTCGCCGCCGTGGCGCCAGTGGTGCCAATAGAGCGGCACATCGATGGGGCGGTCAGGAATCAGTTCCTGCAACTCGCCCCGCGCCAATTGCGCTCCCACTTGCTGCTCGGGCACCAGCCCCCAACCCAATCCACCTTCGGCCAGGCGCACGAAGCCCTCGGAAGAGGGGCACAGGTGATGGACGAAACCACCCTCAACGCCCAGCGCCGCCAGGTAGCGATGCTGCAGCAAGTCATCCGGGCCGAAGACGATGGCCGGTGAGCGGGCCAGAGCCCGGGGCGTCACCCCCTTGGGGAAATGCCGTTCGATGAAGGCTGGGCTGGCCAGCGCGCGATAGCGCATGGCGCCCAGCGGCAGGCTGCGTGCCCCGGCCACCGGGCGCTCGGCGGCGCAGACACAGGCCGCGACCTCGCCGGCGCGCATGCGCTTAAGACCCACCTCCTGGTCTTCCATCACCAATTCCATCAGCACCCGTTGCTCGGCGCAGAAGTCCCCCACGGCCACAGCCCACCAGGTGGCCAGGCTGTCGGCGTTGAGGGCGATGCGCAGACGTTCCGGCAAGCCGCCTTCTTCCAGGGCCGGCACCTGGCGTTGCAGGTCGCGCTCCAGCAGGCGCACCTGCTGCACGTGGTTGAGCAGGCGGGTGCCCACCTCGGTGGGAGCCGGCGGGGTGGCACGCACCAATACCGGCTGGCCAACCCGCGCCTCCAGCAATTTGATGCGCTGCGACACCGCGGACTGTGACAGCCCCAGCAACTGGGCTGCACGCTCGAAACCACCCTGCTCCACCACGGCCGCCAGGGCGGATAGCAACTTGTAGTCGAACAAATCAGTTTTCCTAATGAGAGATCAGCAAGATTCGTTTTCCTTATACATTGCCGCGCCCCAGACTCGCCACATCCCAACTGCCTTATCGAAGGACGCACCATGGCCGGCGAAACCGCTCTCTCCACCCTGATCCGCAACATGTCGCCGCAACTGAACCCCGGCCAGTTCGTGTTCTGCACCCTGGACGACGCTGCCAGCCTGCAAGGCAGCGTGCCGCTGGGCAGCTTCCGCGAGCGCGAAGGACTGACCGTGATCCTGGAACGCAGCGAAGCCGATCGACTGAATCTCTCCTACGACTACAGCGCCGCCTGGATCACCCTCGAAGTGCATTCCTCCCTGAGTGCCGTGGGCCTGACCGCGTCCTTCGCCGGTGCCCTGGCGCAGGCCGGTATCAGCTGCAACGTGGTGGCGGGCTATTTCCACGATCACCTGTTCGTCGCCAGTGCCGACGCCGAACGCGCCCTTTCCACCCTGCGGGCCCTGGCGGCCAACGCCCAGGCGGAGTGAGCAACATGTGGCAGAGCTATCTGAACGGAATACTCGTCGCGGCCGGCCTGATCATCGCCATCGGCGCCCAGAACGCCTTTGTCCTCGCCCAGAGCCTGCGTCGCGAGCACCATCTGCCCGTGGCCGCCCTCTGCGTGCTCTGTGATGCCTTGCTGGTCAGTGCCGGCGTCTTCGGCCTGGCCACCCTGCTGGCGCAGAACCCCGTGCTACTGGCGATCGCCCGCTGGGGTGGCGTGGCCTTCCTGCTCTGGTACGGCATACAGGCGCTGCGTCGCGCGCTGAAGCCCGGCATCCTCGACCAGTCCAGCGAAACCGGCCCTCGCTCGCGCCGCGCCGTGCTGCTGGCAGCCTTGGCGGTAACCCTGCTCAACCCCCACGTCTACCTCGACACCGTGCTGCTGATCGGCTCCCTCGGTGCGCAGCAAACGGCGCCCGGCGCCTACGCCCTGGGCGCGGCCAGTGCCTCGCTGGTGTGGTTCTTCGCCCTGGCCCTCGGCGCCGCCTGGCTCGCCCCCTGGCTGGCGCGGCCTGCCACCTGGCGCCTGCTCGACCTGGCAGTGGCACTGATGATGTTCGGCATGGCCGCACAATTGGTGAACGGTATCTGAGCCTGGAAGGTCCAGATGGGATAGGCGTGCCAGAGCCGCCGGCCATGGCTTAACCACACACTTGCTGCGTGGTTAAGCCCTATGCCCGGTGCTATGATCCGGACTTCGCGGCAAGAATGAGTACGAACTCGCAGCCGCATTCTCGGCCGACCGTGAACGGCCCCGCGCCTTGCGCAAAAATCCCGACCTGATGAAGGAGATAGACATGGCTTTCGAATTGCCGCCGCTGCCCTACGAGAAAAACGCCCTCGAGCCGCACCTGTCCGCCGAGACCCTGGAATTCCACCACGGCAAGCACCACAACGCCTACGTGGTAAACCTGAACAACCTGGTTCCGGGCACCGAGTACGAAGGCAAGAGCCTGGAAGACATCATCAAGACCTCTTCCGGCGGCATCTTCAACAACGCAGCCCAGATCTGGAACCACACCTTCTACTGGAACTGCCTGAGCCCGAACGGCGGTGGTCAGCCCACCGGCGCCCTGGCTGACGCCATCAACGCCGCTTTCGGTTCCTTCGACAAGTTCAAGGAAGAGTTCAGCAAGACCTCCATCGGCACCTTCGGTTCCGGCTGGGGCTGGCTGGTGAAAAAGGCTGACGGTTCCCTGGCCCTGGCCAGCACCATCGGCGCCGGCTGCCCGCTGACCAGCGGCGACACCCCGCTGCTGACCTGCGACGTATGGGAACACGCCTACTACATCGACTACCGCAACCTGCGTCCGAAGTACGTAGAGGCCTTCTGGAACCTGGTCAACTGGGACTTCGTAGCCAAGAACTACGCTGCCTGAGACCCGCTCCAGCGGTAAGAGAAACCCGGCCATTCGCCGGGTTTCTTCATTTTTGTGCGTTATTCGTCGTCTTGTTGCGGTACAAGGGAAAAATTGTCGGACACCCCCTCAAGCTCGGACCTGTTCGCACCGACATAAAGACGAGGGGGAATTGAATGCGGCGACCGCGTCAGTGGGTCGGCGTATTGAATAGTGGCATTCGCGTACTGGCCCTTTGACGGCCAGGGCCTGTTTGCCAATACTCACACCCGTCTGACGCCTGGCGGCATCGAACAAGGAATTTTCATTTGAAGCTGGATCTCAAACACAGCTTGTCACTCAAGCTGCTGCGCGTGGTGCTGCTGTCCGCACTGGTTGTTGGTGTGGTGCTGAGCTGCGCGCAGATCGTGTTCGATGTCTACAAGACACGGCAGGCGGTCTCCAATGACGCCAACCGGATCCTCGGCATGTTCCGCGATCCTTCGACCCAGGCGGTCTACAGCCTGGATCGCGAGATGGGCATGCAGGTGATCGAGGGTCTGTTCCAGCACGAATCGGTCCGCCACGCCTCCATCGGCCACCCCAACGAACCCATGCTGGCGGAGAAGGACCGGCCGCTGATGGAGCTGCCGACCCGCTGGCTGACCGACCCCATCCTCGGCAAGGAACAGACCTTCACCACCCAACTGGTCGGCCGCAGCCCCTACAGCGAGTACTACGGCGACCTCAGCATCACCCTCGATACCGCCCCCTACGGCGAAGACTTCGTCACCAGCTCCGTCATCATCTTCATCTCCGGCGTACTGCGCGCCCTGGCCATGGGCCTGGTGCTCTACCTCGTGTACCACTGGCTGCTGACCAAGCCGCTGTCGAAGATCATCGAACACCTCTCCAGCATCAATCCCGACCGCCCCAGCGAACACAAGCTGCCCATGCTCAAGGGCAACGAGAAGAACGAACTGGGCCTGTGGATAAATACCGCCAACGACCTGCTGGCCTCCATCGAACGCAACACCCACCTGCGCCGCGAAGCCGAGAACAGCCTGCTGCGCATGGCCCAGTACGACTTCCTCACTGGCCTGCCCAACCGCCAGCAACTGCAGCAGCAGCTCGACCAGATCCTCGAAGACGCCGGCCGCCTGCAGCGGCGCGTGGCCGTACTCTGCGTGGGCCTGGATGACTTCAAGGGCGTCAACGAACAGTTCAGCTACCAGACCGGCGACCAACTGCTGATCGCCCTGGCCGACCGCCTGCGCGGCCACAGCGGCCGTCTCGGCGCCCTGGCGCGCCTGGGTGGCGACCAGTTCGCCCTGGTCCAGGCCGATATCGAGCAGCCGTACGAGGCCGCCGAATTGGCCCAGAGCGTGCTGGACGATCTCGAAGTGCCTTTCTCCCTGGAGCAGCAGGAAGTACGCCTGCGCGCCACCATCGGCATCACGCTCTTCCCCGAGGATGGCGACAGCACCGAGAAGCTGCTGCAGAAAGCCGAGCAGACCATGACCCTGGCCAAGAGCCGCTCGCGCAACCGCTACCAGTTCTACATCGCCAGCGTCGACAGCGAGATGCGCCGCCGCCGCGAACTGGAAAAGGACCTGCGCGAAGCCCTCAACCGTGGCGAGATGCACCTGGTCTACCAACCCCAGGTGGACTACCGCGACCACCGCGTCGTGGGCGTCGAAGCGCTGCTGCGCTGGCAGCATCCGCAGCACGGTTTCGTGCCGCCGGACCTGTTCATCCCCCTGGCCGAGCAGAACGGCTCGATCATCCCCATCGGCGAATGGGTGCTGGACCAGGCCTGCCGCCAACTGCGCGAATGGCACGACCAGGGCTTCAGCGAACTGCGCATGGCCATCAACCTGTCCACCGTGCAGCTGCACCATGCGGAACTGCCGCGGGTGGTGAACAACCTGCTGCAGGTCTACCGCCTCCCGCAACGCAGTCTGGAGATGGAAGTCACCGAAACGGGCCTGATGGAAGACATTTCCACCGCCGCCCAGCACCTGCTCAGCCTGCGCCGCTCCGGCGCGCTGATCGCGATCGACGACTTCGGTACCGGCTATTCGTCGCTGAGCTATCTGAAGAGCCTGCCGCTGGACAAGATCAAGATCGACAAGAGCTTCGTGCAGGACGTGCTGGAAGACGAGGACGACGCCACCATCGTCCGCGCCATCATCCAGTTGGCGCGCAACCTGGGTATGCAGGTGATTGCAGAAGGTGTGGAAACCGCCGAGCAGGAGGCCTACATCATCGCCCAGGGCTGCAACGAGGGTCAGGGCTACCTCTATAGCAAGCCCCTGCCCGCCCGCGAACTCACCCTCTACCTCAAGCAGGCCCGGCGCCTGACCAACGCCGCCTCCAACCCGGCGACGCTCTGAGCGCCAACCCTCTCCCTGAAGGGCGAGCGGGTTTCCTGTAGGAGCGAGCTTGCTCGCGAAAAGAAGATTCCGCCCCGCCGGTTCGCGAGCAAGAACTCGGCGTCCCCCTCGCTCCTACAGCCCAGTCACTCTCAGCACATAGATCGTCGCCACCGCCCCGGCCACGCAAAACACCGCGCCGAACAGCGCCTGCCAGCGGAACTGCCGCGCCAGCACGTCTTCGCCATGACTGGAGAGCAGGAAGGGCTGGGATTCCTTGGGACGGCGCATGTGGTTCATCGCTGGCGCCGCACTGGTACGGCGATGCCGGTCTTCGGCCTCCAGCTGTGCGGCCAGCCGCACGCGGCCCCATTCCGCCTCGTCCAGCTGCCCATCGCCATTGCTGTCGAAGCGCGTCAGCAGGCCGGTGAAGTCGCCCTTCCACTCGCGAATCACAGCGCCCTGGGCGGCGTTCAGATCCAGCCCCTGACGGCCTCCACCGCTGGTGTGGAAGTCACCAATGGCATAGAGCGGCTCCCCGGCGTGCAGGCGTTCTTCGGTGTAGCGGTATTCGCCGCTACCGATCCACGAGCCCAGCCCGCTCCTGACCAGCCCACGCGGATGACGTGAAGTCCCCTTCCAGACCTCGCGGGAGGAAGGACGCACTTCGGCGCCGCGTGGATCGATCAGGCATTCGCCGGTGGCATCGGCCAGGCGCAGCCAGGCATCGCTGACACCGCTGTCCACCACCCGCCAGGTCTTGCTCTTGCCGCTCTCGCTGTATTCCTCGATCCGATAACGCCACCACAGGCAAGGCTTGCCCGTCAGCGGTGCGCTGAGCTGGCCGTCCCCCTGCTCGTGCAGGACGCCGTACAGCTCCACGTAGCCCTGGGCGGCGGAGCGGATCTTCGAAGTCGGGGTATCCAGCAGCATTCGCGCCTGCGACAGGCGGCGCAGGCACCACCAGCCGCCGCCGGCGAAAGCACCAAGGCTGAACCCCAGGCTGATGGCCAGCCCGGCGACATCCACCGCCATGTCAGCCGAACAGGCTCTTGAGGTCGACGTCGGCCTTTTCGGCCTCGCTGAACTCCAGCAATTCGGCGGCCTTGAAGCCGAACAGGCCGGCGATGATCACATCCGGAAACTGCTCAATGCGCACGTTATTGAGGTTCACTGCCTCGTTGTACAGCTCGCGGCGGTCGGCGATGCCGTTCTCCAGGCCACTGATGCGCTGCTGGAGGAACTGGAAGCTTTCGCTGGCCTTCAACTGCGGGTAGTTCTCCGCCAGGGCGAAGAGTTGCCCGAGGCCGGCGCGCAGGCCGCTTTCGGCCTGGCCAAGGGCACCGATATCGCCCTTCTCGCGGGCGCTGGCCACCGCATTGCGCGCGGCGATCACCCGCTCCAGGGTGGTGCGCTCGTGCTGCATGTACTGCTTGCAGGTCTCCACCAGCTTGGGCAGCTCGTCATGGCGCTGCTTGAGCAGCACCTCGATGTTCGACCAGGCCTTGCCGACACCGTGCTTGAGACGCACCAGCGCGTTGTAGAGGATCACCGCATAGGCGGCGACAAGTAGCAGGACCACGATCAGGGCGACGCTGGTCAGACTCATGCAGGCTTCTCCTTCAGGCTGCGGGTCATGGGGGCTGCAGCGATTCTAATGGCGTTTGGCCAAGGATGCGGAGACCCCGTACTCAGCTGTTGCAAAACGCCCGACAACAGCCTTTCCAAAAATGAAAATCTTTCGCATTATGTTGCGGTTTTCATTTGCGCAACTTCACATTGCCATCACCCAGAAGCAAAGGACCTCGCCCATGATTCGTAAGCCCCTGGCAACCGCCAGCCTGCTCGCCATCGCTATCGCCCTCGCCGGTTGCGGTGAAGACAAGAAAGAAGCTGCAGCACCGCAAGCCGCCGCCCCGGCCGCCGCCAGCACTGCCGCAGCCCCGGCTGCAACCGCCAAGGTCGACGAGGCCGAAGCCAAGAAGGTCGTTGCCCACTACGCCGACCTCGCCCTGGCCGTATTCACCGACGCCCACACCACCGGTGTGAACCTGCAGAAGGCCGTTGACGCCTTCCTCGCCAAGCCCGATGCCGACACCCTGAAAGCCGCCCGCGAAGCCTGGCTGGCCGCCCGCGTGCCCTACATGCAGACCGAAGTGTTCCGCTTCGGCAACCCGGTGGTCGACGACTGGGAAGGCCAGCTGAACGCCTGGCCGCTGGACGAAGGCCTGATCGACTACGTCGCCACTGACTACCAGCACGCCCTGGGCAACCCCGGCGCCACCGCCAACATCATCGCCAACACCACCATCCAGGTTGGCGAAGACAAGATCGACGTCACCGAGATCACCGGTGAGAAGCTGGCCAGCCTGAACGAGCTGGGCGGTTCCGAAGCCAACGTCGCCACCGGCTACCACGCCATCGAATTCCTCCTCTGGGGCCAGGACCTGAACGGCACCGGCCCGGGCGCCGGCAACCGTCCCGCCACCGACTACGTGGTCGGCAAAGGCGCCACCGGCGGCAATACCGAGCGTCGTCGCGCGTACCTGAAGGCCGCCACCGACCTGCTGGTTTCCGACCTGGAATACATGGTCGGCCAGTGGAAAGCGGGCGTTGCCGACAACTACCGCGCCAAGCTGGAAGCCGAACCGGCCGAGTCCGGCCTGCGCAAGATGCTCTTCGGCATGGGCAGCCTGTCCCTCGGCGAACTGGCCGGCGAACGCATGAAGGTCGCCCTGGAAGCCAATTCCACCGAAGACGAGCACGACTGCTTCAGCGATAACACCCACAACTCGCACTTCTACAACGGCAAGGGCATCCGCAACGTCTACCTGGGCGAGTACAAGAAGGTCGACGGCACCACCCTGACCGGCCCGAGCCTGTCCTCCCTGGTCGCCAAGGTCGACGCCCAGACCGACACCACCGTGAAGGCCGACCTGGAAGCCACCGAAGGCAAGCTGCAAGCCCTGGTGGACAGCGCCAACAAGGGCGTGCACTTCGACCAGCTGATCGCCGCCGACAACACCGCCGGCCAGCAACTGGTGCGTGACGCCATCGCCTCCCTGGTCAAGCAGACCGGAGCCATCGAAGAAGCCGCCGGCAAGCTCGGCATCACCGACCTGAAGCCGGACAACGCCGATCACCAGTTCTGATCGACGCGTTAGCAAGCAAGAAGCGGATGCGGCCCAGTGCCGCATCCGCTTTTTTGTTTCCGCGGATCCGGTTTTTTCCTTGTAGGGGCGAATTCATTCGCCAAGGGCGGCGAAGCCGCCCCCAATGGGCTTCAAGGGCAGGACGATGTCCTGCTTGGCGATTGAAATCGCCCCTACAACATTCAGTCGAACTCTCCCCGGCAGATACGTTGCCAAACGCAAATCCCTCTTATTCAGAGCCCCCAGTCCTGATAAGCTTGCCCGCCTGTTTCTCGCCGACCGGACCCCGCCAATGCTCGCTCCACCGGCCCTTCGCCGCCTGTCGCCCCTGCTGCTGGCCCTCAGTCTCAGTGCCTGTGACGACGCTCCGCGGTTTACCCAGGCCGAGCCCGGCGAACAGCTCTCCGGCGGCGCCGCGACGGTGCGCCAGTTCGACCACAACGCCTTCTCCATGCCCTCGGCCAACCTGACGCCTTCGCGCCGGCTGGATTTCAGCGTGGGCAACAGCTTTTTCCGCAACCCCTGGGTGATCGCCCCCGCCACCACCACGGCGCGCGACGGCCTGGGCCCCCTGTTCAACACCAACGCCTGCCAGAACTGCCACGTGAAGGACGGCCGTGGTCATCCTCCGGCTCCGGGTGCGAACAATGCGGTGTCCATGCTGGTGCGCCTGTCGATCCCCGCCGATGCCTCGGCCACCCACGCGCAGCAGCTGGAACGCCTGGGCGTGGTGCCGGAGCCGGTGTACGGCGGCCAGTTGCAGGACGTTTCGATTCCCGGTGTCGAGCCCGAGGGCAAGGTGCGGGTCAGCTACGACAGCGTGCCGGTGACCTTCGCCGACGGCACCACGGTCGAGCTGCGCAAGCCGCGCCTGGAAATCACCCGACTCGGCTACGGCCCGATGCACCCTGACACCCTGTTCTCCGCACGGGTCGCCCCGCCGATGATCGGCCTCGGCCTGCTGGAGGCGATTCCGGAATCCGCGATCCTCGCCAATGCCGATCCGGACGACCGCGATGGCGACGGTATCCGCGGTCGCGCCAACCAGGTCTGGGACGACGTAGCCGGCAAGACGGTGCTCGGCCGCTTCGGCTGGAAGGCCGGACAGCCGAACCTGAACCAACAGAATTTTCACGCCTTCTCTGGTGATATGGGCCTGACCACCACTTCCCTGCCGAAGGATGACTGCACGGCGGCGCAGACCGCTTGCAAGGCTGCGGTAAATGGTGGCGAGCCGGAAGTCAGCGACAACATCCTGTCCCTCGTGCTGTTCTACACCCGCAACCTGGCCGTGCCGGCCCGGCGCGAGGTGGGCGCCGCACAGGTGCTGGATGGCAAGGGCCTGTTCCATCAGGCCGGTTGTCAGTCCTGCCACACCCCGAGTTTCACCACCGCGGCCAGTGCCGCCGAACCCGAGCTGGCCAACCAGGTGATCCGTCCCTACAGCGACCTGCTGCTCCACGACATGGGTGAAGGCCTGGCCGATGGCCGCGCCGAGTTCCAGGCCGGCGGCCGCGACTGGCGCACCCCGCCGCTGTGGGGCATCGGCCTGACCGAAGCGGTGAGCGGACACACCCAGTTCCTGCACGATGGCCGTGCGCGCAACCTGCTGGAAGCCATTCTCTGGCACGGCGGTGAAGCCGAAGCGGCGAAGCAGAAGGTCCTGAATTACAACGCCGAGCAGCGTGCCGCGCTGCTGGCTTTCCTGAATTCCCTATAAGGAGCCACGCATGTTCCGCCCCAAACTGCTGTTCACCAGCCTCGCCGCACTGGCCCTCGGCGCCTGCGCCCCGCAGGACCAGCAGGCGCAGACCGCGGCCGCCCTGGCCAAGGAAGTGATTCTGCCCACCTACAGCCGTTGGGTCGAAGCAGACCGCCAGCTCGCCGCCAGCGCCCTCGCCTTCTGCTCCGGCAAGGAAGACCTGGCCAAGGCACGTGCCGACTTCCTGGTTGCACAGAAAGCCTGGGCCGAATTGCAGCCGCTGATGGTAGGCCCGCTGGCCGAAGGCAACCGCGCGTGGCAGGTGCAGTTCTGGCCGGACAAGAAGAACCTGGTCGGTCGTCAGGTAGAGCAACTGGTCAAGGCGCAGCCGAGCATCGACGCCACCGCCCTGGCCAAGGCCAGTGTGGTCGTGCAGGGCCTGTCCGCTTACGAGTACATCCTCTTCGACAGCAACCTGGACATGGCCGACAACGCCCAGAAGGAGCGCTACTGCCCGCTGCTGCAGGCCATCGGTGAACGCCAGAAGACCCTCGCCGAGGAAATCCTTGCACGCTGGAACAGCAAGGACGGCATGCTCGACCAGCTGAGCAAGTTCCCCAACCAGCGCTACGCCGACTCCCACGAAGCCATCTCCGAGTTGCTGCGCGTCCAGGTCACCGCCCTGGATACCCTGAAGAAAAAGCTCGGCACCCCGCTGGGCCGCCAGACCAAGGGCCTGCCCCAGCCGATGCAGGCCGAAGCCTGGCGCAGCGAAACCTCTCTTTCCAACATCTCCGCCGCCCTGGCGAGCGCCGAGTCCCTCTGGCTGGGCGTCGACAAGCACGGCATCCGCAGCCTGCTGGGCGACGACCAGAAGGCCCTGGCGGAGAAGATCGACGCCGGTTACAGCGAGGCCCGCGGCAAGCTCGACGCCCTCAAGCAGCCCCTGGGCGAGCTGCTGGCCAGCGAAGAAGGCCGCAAGCAGGTCAACGACTTCTACGACAGCCTGGATCGCGTCCAGCGCCTGCACTCCGGCGAACTGGCCAAGGCCCTGGGCGTACAGCTCGGCTTCAACGCCAACGACGGTGACTGAGATGCTCCGCCGCCAGGTACTCACCCTCGCCAGCCTGCTGCTCGGTGCCGTCGGCCTGGGCGGCTGGACCCTGAGCCGCAAGGGCGATTCGCCCCTGCTGCTCTCCGCCCGCGACGACGCCGACGGTCACCATTACGCGGTCGGCTACCGCCTGGACGGCACGCAGGTGTTCGCCACCCGCGTCGCCCAGCGCTGCCATGACATCGTCGAACACCCCAGCGAGCCGGTAGCGCTCTTCGTCGCCCGCCGTCCGGGTACCGAGAGCTACCTGGTGGACCTGCGCGACGGCAGCCTGTTGCAGACGCTGGTTTCGCAGAAGGATCGCCACTTCTACGGCCATGGCGTCTGGCATCGCGGCGGCGAATGGCTCTACGCCACCGAGAACGACACCACCGATCCGGGCCGGGGCATGCTCGGCCGCTATCGCTTCGAAGGCGGCCAGCTGATTCACGACGGCGAGCTTTCCACCCACGGCCTGGGCCCGCACCAGGTGTCCTGGATGCCCGACGGCGAAACCCTGGTGGTGGCCAACGGCGGCATCCGCACCGAAGCGGAAAGCCGGGTGGAGATGAACCTCGATGCCATGGAGCCAAGCCTGGTGCTGATGCGCCGCGACGGCAGCCTGCTGTCGAAGGAAACCCTGCCGCAACAGATGAACAGCATCCGTCACCTGGCCATCGGCGCCGACGGCACCATCGTCGCCGGCCAGCAATACATGGGTGATGCCACCGACCACGCCGACCTGCTCGCCATCAAGCGTCCCGGCCAGCCCTTCCAGCCCTTCCCGCTGGAGGACGAGCAACGCCTGGCGATGGTCCAGTACACCGCCAGCGTCGCCATCCATGACGAACTGCGCCTGGTGGCCCTGACCGCGCCACGCGGCAACCGCTTCTTCATCTGGGACCTGGACAGCGGCGCCGTGCGCCTTGACGCGCCCCTGCCGGACTGCGCCGGCGTTGGCGCAGTGAAGGACGGCTTCGTCGTCACCTCCGGCCAGGGCCGCTGCCGCCTGTACGACTGCCGTGGCGAACAGTTCAGCGCCACGCCGCTGCAACTGCCGGCCAGCTTCTGGGACAACCACCTGCACCTGGCCTGACTCACCGTTGAACTTGTAGGAGCGAGCTTGCTCGCGAACAATCCGAGCACATTCTTCGCGAGCAAGCTCGCTCCTACAGAGTCCCCACGTGAAAGCCCCGCCACACCTGGCCTCCTGGCACTTTCGTACCCCACAAATTCCCTGTTTGCGCCCTTCAGCGGCACCTCGCCGTGCCGACTAAGTGAATGCCTGCCCGACGTGCCTCAACGCGCCCTTCCGGCGATCGCACAACTGCAACATTCGTCTGGTACAGAGCCCACATCTCCTTTCCTTTTCCAAGAGGCGCAACACCATGTCTCTGCGACGCTCCCTGCGTGGCCAGATCCTCACCCTGCTGGGCGGCAGCCTGCTTTTGCTGCTGCTGACCGCCCTGGCCTGTTTCCACTTCCTTTCCGGCGGCATCCAGTCCTATCGCGGACTGGTGGACGGCACGCTGGAAGCATCAAGCCTTGTGGATGAGGCCAACCTCGAATTCAAGGTGCAGGTCCAGGAGTGGAAGAACGTGCTCCTGCGTGGCAAGGACCAGGAGAACCTGAACAAGTACTGGGGCCAGTTCGAAGGCCAGGAAGCCAAGGTCCAGGCCGTGCTCGGCAAGCTGGTGGACAAGGCCCAGGGCATGGGCGACAGCGTCCTCAGGAGCAAGGTGGAAAGCCTGCGCAACGAACACCGCAACCTCGGCGTCGCCTACCGCAAGGGCCGTGATGTGTTCATCGCCGCAGGCGCCGACCCGGTGGCCGGGGACAACGCGGTCAAGGGTATCGACCGTGCCGCCAGCGAGCAGATGAGCGCCCTGGTGGCCGAGCTGCATGCCCGTGGCAACCAGCAGTCCGACGCCATCAGCGCCAGCGCCGACAGCACTGTCAACCTCGGCATCGTGGTCATGCTGCTGTCGAGCCTCGGCATCGGCCTGTTCAGTCTGTGGCTGATCAATCGCAACCTGATAGCGCCCATCACCTCGCTGATCGACTACATCGCCCGGCTCAGCCAGGGCAACTTCGGGCAGCGCGTGGAAGCCACCCGCGAAGACGAGCTCGGCCGCCTGGCCCGTGCGGCCAACACCCTGCGGGACTTCCTCGCCGACACCTTCAACCGCCTCAAGCAGAGCACCGACCAACTGGACAACGCCAGCGGCGAACTCCACGCCATCGCCAGCCTGATGGCCGAGGGCACCCGCGAGCAGTTCTCCCGCACCGACCAGGTGGCGACCGCCATGCACGAGATGTCGGCCACCGCCCAGGAAGTCGCGCGCCATGCCGCCGAGGCCGCCGGCGCCGCAGACCAGGCCGATCATTCGGCGCAGCAGGGTGGCGCGGTGATGCAGGCGACTATCCACAGCATTACCGGCATGCGCGGTGAGATCGCCAACACCGCCGAAGTGATCCGCCGCCTGGAAAGCGACAGCGGCCGCATCGGCAAGGTGCTGGAAGTGATTCGCGGCATCGCCGAGCAGACCAACCTGCTGGCCCTGAACGCCGCCATCGAAGCCGCCCGCGCGGGCGACCAGGGCCGCGGCTTCGCCGTGGTCGCCGACGAAGTCCGCACCCTGGCCCAGCGCACCGCCGAATCCACTGCCGAGATCCACCAGATCATCGACACCGTGCAGACCGGCGCCCTCAACGCCGTGCGCGCCATCGAGAGCGGCCAGACCCGCAGCGAGGAAAGCGTCGCCCAGGTCACCGAGGCCGGCGCCATGCTGCAGCGCATCACCGATGCGGTGGAAGCGATCCGCGACATGAACCGGCAGATCGCCACGGCGGCGGAGGAGCAGACCTCCGTGGCCGAGGACATCTCGCGCAACCTCACCGAGATCACCGCCATCGCCACCACCAACGAGGGCAACGTGCAGCGCACCCAAGGCGCCAGCCAGCACCTGCATGGCCTTTCCGGCGACCTCAACCAGCTCACCGCCCGCCTCCACGCCTGATCGCAGGTGGCACAGGGACGTGCCACGCACTTCTGGACCACCGACCAGTAACTGCCAGGTGTGCACCAGATCAAAAGTTCTAAAAAAGCGCGATCTCCGTCGATTTCCCCCACCTAAGAACGACTATTCCGCTGAAGGCAATCTTCTGCAATTTCTTGCCTTTGACTTGGTCTAACTCTGGTACTAAGGTGCTTGCCTCGCCTATTCCCAGGCCTCTTTTCCCCTGCCAAGGAACCGGAATATGTTGCTCCGCCGCATGCTCATCATGCTGGGGGTGGTTGCCCTCGTGGTGGCCGCCCTTGCCGCCTATAAATTTCTCTCGATCTACCAGCAGATCCAGCAATTCTCTGCGCCCCAGCCTCCCATCAGCGTCTCCGCCGAGAGAGCCGTCGAGCTACCCTGGCAAAGCCGCCTGCCGGCCATCGGTTCGCTGAAAGCCTTCCAGGGCGTCGACCTCACCGTGGAAGCCAGCGGTACTGTCCAGGACGTGCTGTTCCTTTCCGGCGAGAAGATCAAGGTCGGCCAGCCGCTGATCCAGATGGACAGCGACGTCGAACGCGCCAGCCTGGCTACCGCCGAGGCCGAACTGTCCCTGGCCCGCGTCGAGTTCGAGCGGGGCCGCAGCCTGGTCAGCCGGCAGAACATCTCCAAGAGCGAGTTCGACCGCCTGTCCTCGGAACTCCAGGCCGCCACTGGCAAGGTTGCCCAGCTCAAGGCCCTGATGGACAAGAAACGCATCGTCGCGCCCTTCGCCGGCACCATCGGCATCCGCCAGGTGGACGTCGGTGATTTCCTTTCCTCGGGCACCATCATCGCCACCCTGCAGGACCTCAACACCCTGTTCGTCGACTTCTTCCTGCCGGAGCAATCCGCGCCGCTGCTGAAGGTTGGCCAGAAGGTGCGCATCAGCGTTGCCGCGTTCCCGGGCGAATTCTTCGAGGGCGACATCGCCGCACTCAATCCCAAGGTCGAGGAAGCCACCCGCAACCTGCAGGTGCGCGCCGTGCTGCCGAACCCCGATGGCAAGCTGCTGCCGGGCATGTTCGCCAATCTCGAAGTACTGCTGCCGGGCGACCAGGAGCGCGTCGTGGTTTCGGAGAGCGCCATCACCTACACCCTCTACGGCAACTCGGTGTACGTGATCGACGAGAAGAAGAACGCCGAGGGCGAACCCGAGAAAGGCCAGGACGGCCAACCTCAGCTGGTGGTAGAGCGCCGTTTTGTCGAAACCGGCGAACGCCGCGACGGCAAGGTCGTGGTCCTCAAGGGCCTCCAGGCTGGCGAAGAAGTCGTGACTTCCGGCCAGCTCAAGCTGGATAACGGCTCCCACGTCGCCATCGCGCCCGACCAGACCCTGTCCAATAATCCGGACAAACAAGCCCGCGCCCAATAAGCGACAGACGCGCGAAGGAACGGAACATGGCTTTCACAGATCCTTTCATCCGTCGCCCGGTACTGGCGACCGTGGTCAGCCTGCTGATCGTGCTGCTGGGCTTCCAGGCCTTCAGCAAGCTGGTGATCCGCCAGTACCCGCAGATGGAAAACGCCCTGATCACGGTGACCACCGCCTACCCCGGCGCCAACGCCGAGACCATCCAGGGCTACATTACCCAGCCGTTGCAACAGAGCCTGGCCAGTGCCGAAGGCATCGACTACATGACGTCGTCGAGCCAGCAGAACATGTCGGTCATCCAGATCTATGCACGCATCGGCGCCAACTCGGACCGCCTCTTCACCGAGCTGCTGGCCAAGGCCAACGAGGTGAAGAACCAGTTGCCGCAGGACGCCGAAGACCCGGTGCTCTCCAAGGAAGCGGCGGACTCCACGGCGCTGATGTACATCAGCTTCTACAGCGATGAGCTGTCCAACCCGCAGATCACGGACTATCTGTCGCGGGTGATCCAGCCCAAGCTGGCCACCCTGCCGGGCATGGCCGAAGCGGAGATCCTCGGTAATCAGGTCTTCGCCATGCGCCTGTGGCTGGACCCGGTGCGGATGGCGGCCTACGGCATCACCGCCAACGACATCAACGACGCGGTGCGCAAATACAACTTCCTCTCCGCCGCCGGCGAGGTGAAGGGACAGTACGTGGTCACCAGCATCAATGCCACCACCGACCTCAAGTCCCCCGACGCCTTCGGCGCCATCCCGGTCAAGACCGTGGGTGACAGCCGCGTGCTGGTGCGCGACGTGGCACGGGTGGAAATGGGCGCGGAGAACTACGACTCCATCAGCTCGTTCGACGGCATTCCTTCGGTCTACATCGGCATCAAGGGCACCCCCAGCGCCAACCCGCTGGACGTGATCAAGCACGTGCGCGCGATCATGCCGGAGCTGGAATCCCAGCTGCCGCCGAACCTCAAGGTATCCATCGCCTACGACGCCACCCGCTTCATCCAGGCCTCCATCGACGAAGTGGTGAAAACCCTGGGCGAAGCGGTGCTGATCGTGATCGTGGTCGTGTTCCTGTTCCTCGGCGCCTTCCGCTCGGTGCTGATCCCGGTGATCACCATCCCGCTGTCGATGATCGGCGTGCTCTTCTTCATGCAGCTGATGGGCTACTCCATCAACCTGCTGACGCTGCTCGCCATGGTGCTCGCCATCGGCCTGGTGGTGGACGACGCCATCGTGGTGGTGGAGAACATCCACCGGCACATCGAAGAGGGCAAGACACCCTTCGACGCCGCCATCGAGGGTGCCCGCGAGATCGCCGTGCCGGTCATCTCCATGACCATCACCCTGGCGGCGGTGTACGCGCCCATCGGATTCCTCGAGGGCCTGACCGGTGCGCTGTTCCGCGAGTTCGCCCTGACGCTTGCGGGGGCGGTGATCATCTCCGGCATCGTCGCCCTGACCCTGTCGCCGATGATGTGCTCCAAGTTGCTGCGCCACGACGAGAACCCCACGGGCCTCGCGCACCGCCTGGACATGATCTTCGACCGCCTCAAGCGTCGTTACCAGCACGCCCTGCACGGCACCCTCAACACCCGTCCCGTGGTGGTGGTGTTCGCGGTTATCGTGCTGTGCCTGATCCCGGTGCTGCTGAAGTTCACCAAGAGCGAACTGGCTCCCGACGAAGACCAGGGCATCGTCTTCATCATGGCCAAGGCCCCGCAGCCGACCAACCTGAACTACCTGAACGCCTACACCGAGAAGTTCGTGAAGATCTTCAAGGAGTTCCCCGAGTACTACTCCTCGTTCCAGATCAACGGGTTCGACGGGGTGCAGTCGGGCATCGGCGGTTTCCTGCTCAAACCCTGGGATGAGCGCGAGCGCACCCAGATGGAACTGCTCCATGACGTCCAGGGCAAGCTCAACGAGATCCCGGGCCTGCAGATCTTCGGCTTCAACCTGCCGTCACTGCCGGGTACGGGTGAAGGCCTGCCGTTCCAGTTCGTGGTCAACACCCCCAATGACTACGAGTCGCTGCTGCAGGTGACCGAGCGCATCAAGGCCCGTGCCATGGAGTCGGGCAAGTTCGCCTTCCTCAACGTCGACCTGGCTTTCGACAAACCGGAAGTGGTGGTGGATATCGACCGGGCCAAGGCCGCGCAGATGGGCGTGTCCATGGAGGACCTGGGTTCGACCCTGGCAATCCTGCTGGGCGAAGGTGAAATCAACCGTTTCACCATCGACGGCCGCAGCTACAAGGTCATCGCCCAGGTAGAGCGCGCCTATCGCGACAATCCGGGCTGGCTGAGCAACTACTACGTGAAGAGCGACAGCGGCGCCATGGTGCCCCTGTCGACCCTGATCAGCGTTCACGACAGCGCCCGACCGACCCGCCTGAAGCAGTTCCAGCAGCTGAACTCGGCGATCGTCGAAGGCTTCCCGACGGTGAGCATGGGCGAAGCCATCGACACCGTGGCACAGATCGCTCGCGAAGAAGCGCCACGCGGTTACGGCTTCGACTATGCCGGCGCCTCGCGCCAGTACGTGCAGGAAGGCAGCGCGCTCTACGTCACCTTCGCGTTGGCGCTGGCGATCATCTTCCTGGTGCTGGCTGCGCAGTTCGAGAGCTTCCGCGACCCGCTGGTGATCCTGGTAACAGTGCCGCTGTCCATCTGCGGTGCGCTGATCCCGCTGTTCCTCGGCTGGTCGAGCATGAACATCTACACCCAGGTGGGTCTGGTGACGCTGATCGGCCTGATCAGCAAGCACGGCATCCTTATCGTCGAGTTCGCCAACCAGCTGCGCCGCGAGAAGGGCCTGTCGGCGCGCGAAGCGGTGGAGGAAGCCGCCGCCATCCGTCTGCGGCCGGTCCTGATGACCACCGCGGCGATGGTGTTCGGCATGGTGCCTCTGATCATCGCCACCGGCGCCGGCGCGGTCAGCCGCTTCGACATCGGCCTGGTGATCGCCACCGGCATGTCCATCGGTACGCTGTTCACCCTCTTCGTGCTGCCTTGCGTGTATACGCTGCTGGCGAAGAAAGACCTGCAGCCCGAAGGCCAGCCGGCGACCAGCCACTGAATGCCGAGCTGACGAAAAAAGCCCCGCAATTGCGGGGCTTTTTCTTGCCGGGCTCATCAACGGGGCGCCGTGCGCACCGGCTCTGCGCCTGAATGGAGATCAAAGGAAACCGGCTAACGCTGTCGGTGCGCGCGGCACACTCTACCCGAGTGAAGTCTTCGGTGTATCCGTCCCTCACTCCTGGCCACGTAGCCCCTGTGCCAGGCCGAACATGAACAGCAGCAGGTTCTGGTCCGGCTGCACTTGCGCCTTCAACCGCGCATTGGGCGGTAGCGGGCAGTAACCCAGGCCATTGTCGCTCACCACGGAGGGCGAAGGCTCATGCCAGGCAGCCACCGCCAGGGACGCCAATCCCAAGGCGCCGACGAGGAACAAAGCTCGCGTGACTTCTAACTTCATGATCGCAACCCCTTGATAGCGCTGCCAAACGCTGCTTCATAACCGTAGATCAGCAACTACCCGTGTGCCCAATGCAGCGACGAATGGCGCCTTTTCCTCCCCAGGCCGTACGCAGGCGCGAGGCCCTCTGCCGGGCCTTCTCCGGCTCCATCTGGCCAGCCGAAAGACTGCCGCCCTGGTTCAGGCGGTCGAGGTTAGCAGCCGATTGTTGCAGTTCGAGTGAACGGGAACTTCAGGGCGGGCCGGGGAGTGCTGGCTGGCCAATGTAGCCAGCAACTGGTGAAAAAATCGTCAAGAAGCGGGATTGGCGTTTCCCTTGAGGTCCACCTCGAAACGGCAACCCGTGGGTTGGGAAGCACTCAGGCTGACGGTCCAGCCCTGGTTGTCGCAGATCCGCTGTACCAGCGAAAGGCCCAGCCCAAGCCCGTCGCCGCGCCTGGCAGGACCCCGGACGAAGGGGCGGAACATCGCCTCGCGATCCTCCTCGGGGATGCCGACGCCGCTGTCCTCCACGACGAATCCATCGTCCTTCAATACCAGGCGGATGCTGCCGCTGTCGGTGTAGTGCAGGGCGTTGCGCAACAGGTTGCCCAGCACCGAGCGCAGGAAAGAGGCGTTGTAGCGCCGCTCCTGGGGCTGCCCCGGCTGATATTCAAAGCGCAGCCCCTTGTGCTCGATAGCGCCGCGCCATTGGCTGGCGAGGTCATCGGCCACGCTGCTCAGGCTCGCCTGGGGCGCCACACTGGCCTCGTCGCGCTGGGAGCGCGCCAGCATCAGGAAGGTCTGCACCAGGTCGCGCATTTCCTCGGTGGCACGGGCGATACGCTCCACCTGGGTGCGGCCCCGGGCATCGAGGCTGGGGTTTTCCGCCAACAGCTCGCAGGATGTGGCCAGCACCATCAGCGGCGTACGCAACTCGTGGCTGACGTCACTGGTGAAGAGGCGCTCGCGGTTCAGAACGTCATGCAGCCGGCCCAGGGTGTCGTCGAAAGCCTGGGCCAACTGGCCCACCTCGTCGGAGGCGTAATCCGGCGCCAGCGGCGGCGCCATACCCAGCAACTGGTCGCGATGGCGGACCTGGCCGGCCAGGCGAACCACGGGCTCGATGACCTTGCGCGCCAGCAACCAGCCCAGCAGCAGCGCGAGCACCACACTGATTCCGAAGCCGACCATCACCACGCGGTAGAGCACCTGCTCACGAGCTTCGAAATCGCTCTGGTCCTGCAGCATCACATAGCGCCGGCCATCGATCTCGCGCACCAGCGCGTGGTAGGAGTTCTCCCCCTCGAATACTTCGTGGAACCCCAGCTTCAGACCGGCGAGGTCTTCTGGGAGAGCATAGGGGCCACGCCCATCGCTGCTGTAGAAACGGGTGTCGCTGTCCAGGCTGGGCGTCCGGCCCTGGGCGATGTTCTGGGTCAGGACCCGCGTGAGCTCGTTGTTCAGGTCGCGGGAGATCAACTGCTCCTCGATCACGTGCACCACCTCGATGATCCCCACCGCGAAGGTGCCGCCCACGAGTGCGGTCATCAGTACGAACGCGATGAGAATCCGTCGCGCGAGGCTCTGCTTAAACTCCATCGGCCGACTCCGCCAGGCGATAGCCCAACCCATGCATGGTGTGCAGCAGCGGCTTGCCGAAGGGCTTGTCGATCACCTGGCGCAGTTGGTGGATGTGGCTGCGCAGGCTGTCGCTGTCGGGGCAGTCGTCCCCCCACAACGCCTCTTCCAGCGCTTCGCGGCGCACCAGGTGCGGGCTCTTCTGCATCAGCACGGCGAGCAGCTTGAGACCAATGGGGTTGAGCTTGAGCGTCTTGCCCGCGCGGATGACCTCCAGCGTGTCCAGGTCATAGCTGAGATCGGACACCTTCAGGCTGCGCTTGCCGCCACCCTGGGAACGACGCAGCACCGCCTCGATGCGGGCGGCCAGCTCGGACAATGCGAAAGGTTTGAGCAGGTAGTCGTCAGCGCCGGACTTGAAGCCCTGGAGCCGGTCGTCCAGGCCATCGCGGGCGGTGAGCATGATCACCGGCGTATCGCGCCGGGCTTCTTCGCGCAGGCGACGGCAGAGGTTGTAGCCATCCAGCCCCGGCAACATGATGTCGAGCACGATCAGGTCGTAGTGCTCGTTGCTGGCCAGGTGCAGGCCGGAGAGCCCGTCCCGCGCACAGTCGACGCTGTAGCCCTTGAGTTCAAGGAAGTCGACCATGTTGGCGAGGATGTCGTTGTTGTCTTCGACTAGCAGGATCCGCATCGGCTCAACTCCATTCATCAGCCCAATGTTGGCCACTTGCCGGCCAACGCACCTTCGATCGGGATCCCTGTGGGAGTTCCCATCGGCGCCCAGTCACCGATCATAACCACGCGGCGTGCTCCCGCGCATTCTCGCGGACAAGAAAAAGCCCCGCACAAAGGCGGGGCTTCTCTTCGGACCGGATGGCCGGGTGGCTTACATCATGCCGCCCATGCCGCCCATGCCGCCCATGTCAGGCATGGCCGGGCCGGCCTTGTCGTCAGCCACTTCGGCAACCATGGCCTCGGTGGTGATCATCAGGCCGCCGATGGAGGCAGCAGCTTGCAGAGCGGAACGGGTGACCTTGGCCGGGTCCAGGATGCCCATTTCGATCATGTCGCCGTACACGCCGGTAGCAGCGTTGAAGCCGTAGTTGCCGGAACCTTGCTTGACCTTGTCGACCACTACGCTCGGCTCGTCACCGGCGTTGGCCACGATCTGGCGCAGCGGAGCTTCTACAGCGCGACGCAGCAGGGCGATACCGACGTTCTGGTCTTCGTTGTCGCCTTTCAGGCCGTCGATGGCCTGCAGGGCGCGAACCAGGGCTACGCCACCGCCAGGAACCACGCCTTCTTCGACGGCAGCACGGGTTGCGTGCAGGGCGTCTTCAACGCGGGCTTTCTTCTCTTTCATCTCGACTTCGGTAGCCGCACCGACCTTGATCACGGCAACACCGCCAGCCAGCTTGGCCAGACGCTCTTGCAGCTTCTCTTTGTCGTAGTCGGAGGTGGTTTCTTCGACTTGCTTGCGGATCTGGGCAACGCGGGCTTCGATGTCAGCCTGGGCGCCAGCGCCGTCGATGATGGTGGTGTTTTCCTTGCTCAGGACAACGCGCTTGGCGTTACCCAGGTGCTCCAGGGAAGCGCTTTCCAGGGACAGGCCGACTTCCTCGGAGATCACGGTGCCGCCGGTCAGGATGGCGATGTCCTGCAGCATGGCCTTGCGACGGTCGCCGAAGCCCGGAGCCTTGACGGCTGCGACTTTGACGATGCCACGCATGTTGTTCACAACCAGGGTAGCCAGGGCTTCGCCTTCAACGTCTTCAGCGACGATCAGCAGCGGGCGGCCGGCTTTGGCGACTGCTTCCAGGACCGGCAGCATTTCGCGGATGTTGGAGATCTTCTTGTCCACCAGCAGGATCAGCGGGCCGTCGAGCTCGGCGACCATGGTGTCCGGCTTGTTGATGAAGTAGGGGGACAGGTAGCCGCGGTCGAACTGCATGCCTTCTACGACGGACAGTTCGTTTTCCAGGCCCGAGCCTTCTTCAACGGTGATCACGCCTTCTTTACCAACTTTCTCCATGGCTTCGGCAATGATGTTGCCGATGGAGTCGTCGGAGTTGGCGGAGATGGTGCCTACCTGGGCGATGGCCTTGGTGTCAGCGCAGGGCTTGGCCAGTTCTTTCAGCTGGGCAACGATGGCGATGGTGGCCTTGTCGATACCGCGCTTCAGGTCCATCGGGTTCATGCCGGCGGCAACGGCCTTCAGGCCTTCGTTGACGATGGCTTGAGCCAGTACGGTAGCGGTGGTGGTGCCGTCACCGGCAGCGTCGTTGGCCTTGGAGGCAACGTCTTTCACCAGTTGGGCGCCCATGTTCTCGAACTTGTCTTTCAGCTCGATTTCCTTGGCAACGGAAACGCCGTCCTTGGTGATGGTCGGAGCGCCGAAGCTCTTGTCCAGAACCACGTTACGGCCTTTCGGGCCGAGGGTGGCTTTAACGGCGTCGGCCAGTACGTTCACGCCGACCAGCATTTTCTTGCGGGCGGAATCGCCGAATTTGACTTCTTTAGCAGCCATTTAATTGATCCTCAATTCTTTGATGTTGTAGGCGGAGATTCGCGGAACTCAGGCTTCGACGACGGCGAGGATTTCGCTCTCGCCCATCACCAGCAGTTCTTCGCCATCGACCTTGATGGTGTTGCTGCCCGAGTACGGGCCAAACACCACTTGGTCACCGACCTTGACGGCCAGCGGACGCACTTCGCCGTTGTCCAGCAGGCGACCGGTGCCTACAGCGACGACTTCGCCACGGTTCGGCTTCTCGGCGGCCGAGCCCGGCAGCACGATGCCGCCAGCGGTTTTGGTCTCTTCTTCGCTGCGACGGATGACGACGCGGTCATGCAGAGGACGAAGCTTCATTGTCGATCTCTCCCAATAGTGTTGTTGCTCGACCGGTGCTTGCACCGGCGGGTTGGTAATGTCCGGCGGGGCCGGTTGCAGCGCGTCGGGCGCGCCGCTGGAATCTGACCTGCCGTCGGGCAGGAACCTTGCGGTGACGGATACATAGGGGCGCCTGGGACCATTTCAAGGGGCACCCACAAAAAAAATGCACTTTATTGGTCGCGGCGCTCGTATTCGCCTTCGATCACGTGCGGGCGGGTCTGGCCACTGCGAGCGGCCAGGTCGTCGGCGAAGGCGCGCTGGCGGATGGCCTGGGCTTCGGCGCGCTGACGCAGGTTGCGGATGAACAGGCGGCGGGTGAAGGGGATCAGGCACAGCAGGCCGAAGATGTCGCTGATGAAGCCCGGCAACAGCAGCAGGCCGCCACCAACGGCGATCAGCAGACCTTCGAGCATTTCCTGCTCAGGCACCTCGCCGCGGGCCAGGCGCTCGCGGGCACGCCAGGCGGTGGCGACGCCGGCCACCCGCAGCAGGACGCTGCCGAGCACGGCGGTACCGATCACCAGCAGCAGGGTCGGCAGGACGCCGATCGCACTGCCGACCTGGATCAGGACGGCCAGCTCGATCAGCGGAAAGAGCAGGAACAGAAAGAGAAAAGCGCGCATCAGGGGTTTCCTTGGTGGAAGAACGGCTTCCGGTAATCCGTTAAATGAAGCCGCCCTCCTCCCAATTCAAGCCACCGCCTCTCCACTGGTCGGCCAGGATTCGGCGCGAGCCAGCTGCACCAAGGCCTGACGGACCGCGCCAGGGTTGTTACAGGATGTTGGGAAGGGTAGCCAGTTAAGTGTCTGACCAATGCGTAGGTGGAATCCTTCAGAGTCGATCCCGACCATCTCCGCGGCAGGCTCCTTCGGCAGCCCGGCCAGCTCCACATAGTGGGCGATGGCATTGGCGTGGTCGCTGTTCATGTGCTCCAGCATGCTGATCTCGGCTTCACCGGCGAACGCATTGGCCAGCACCAGTTGATCCACCCAGTGGATGGCGCCGAAACCGCCGATGAAGCGAGCGCGAACCGGCTCCAGGCGCCAGAAATCGAAGTCGTGGGTGCGGTGGTAGTCCGCCGCATGGGGGAAATAGCGGTAATAACGGGAGGCGGCGGCTTCCACCTCGGCGGCATCAAGGATCAGCCGAGCTTCAGCCAGCAAGGTCAGGCGGCCGGCGGCCTGGACATCTTCGGCGCCGCGCTCGCCCACCAGCAGGGAGCACCTGGCGTCTTTCTGCAGGTTATGGGTGTGCTGGGCGATGCGGCTGATCAGGATCAGCGGCCTGCCTTCGGCATCCAGGCAATAGGGAACCACTGATCCGAAAGGGAAGCCCGGCATGGCTTTGGAATGGGTGGACAGCACACCCTGGTATTCCTTGAGCAGCAATTCTCGTGCATGCTTTGCGGCTTTCACGCTCACCTTATGACTCCTCGCAAAGAATCCGTCGGAAACGGACGAGCGACCAGAATAGCGGTTTCAGGTCGCAAGCGGGGGCAAAGCGACAGATATTCGAGGGGATTCTCATGCAACTCAAAGACAAGGTCATCATCATTACCGGTGGTTGCCAGGGCCTCGGCCGTGCAATGGGTGAGTATCTGGCCGCCAAGGGCGCAAAGCTCGCCCTGGTGGACCTGAATCAGGAAAAACTGGATGAAGCCGTAGCCGCCTGCAAGGCCGCCGGTGGCGATGCGCGCGCTTACATCTGCAACGTGGCCAACGAAGAGCAGGTGACCCACATGGTCGCCCAGGTAGCCGAAGACTTCGGGGCCATCAACGGCCTGGTGAACAACGCCGGCATCCTGCGCGATGGCCTGACCATCAAGGTCAAGGACGGCGAAATGACCAAGATGAGCCTGGCCCAGTGGCAGTCGGTGATCGACGTCAACCTGACCGGCGTGTTCCTCTGCACCCGCGAAGTCGCCGCCAAGATGATCGAACTGGAAAACCAGGGCGCGATCATCAACATCTCCTCCATCTCCCGCGCCGGCAACATGGGCCAGGCCAACTACTCCGCCGCCAAGGCCGGTGTGGCTGCCGACACCGTGGTCTGGGCGAAGGAACTGGCTCGCTACGGTATCCGTGTGGCCGGCGTTGCCCCTGGCTTCATCGAGACCGACATGGTCGCCAGCATGAAGCCGGAAGCCCTGGAAAAGATGACCTCGGGCATCCCGCTGCGCCGCCTGGGCAAGCCGATGGAAATCGCCCACTCGGTCGCCTACATCCTGGAAAACGACTACTACACCGGTCGTGTCCTGGAGCTGGACGGCGGCCTGCGCCTGTAAGGCTCACGCACCAAGAAAAAGCCCCGCACATGCGGGGCTTTTTTGTGAGGCGATGGACGGTAAATCTGTAGGGGCGATTTCAATCGCCAAGCAGGCCGAAGGCCTGCCCTGCAGTGTCCGTCAGGGCAACTGCGTTGCCCTTGGCGAATGAATTCGCCCCTACAGGATTAGCAGCGACCTCACTGGCGAATCGCCGCCCCTTCCCCACACACCGGCAGCACCCCGCACTGCCCCTTTCCAACAGGAGCAGCGCCTAGCGGCGCCGCCAGACGCGGGTCATTGGGCGCCAGTTGTCGAGCACAGGCCCTCGCCTGGCCGGCCTGGGCCGCGCAGCCTTTCTCGTTGAGTACTTCGGACAGGTTGAACCAACCCAGGGCGTAGTCCGGCTTGCGCTTCAGGCTTTCGCGCAGGGCCGCTTCGGCGCCGTCGCGATCCCCTTCGGCATAGCGGGCGTTGGCCAGGGCGAAAAGCGGCAACGGCTCCTTAGGCCAATGCGCGGCAGCCGTGCGATAGGCGCGTTCCGCCGCTGGGCGCTGGGCGGTCTGCTCCAGGTCGCTGGCAGCCTTGATCCAGGGTTCCAGTTGCGCTTCCGCCGGCAGCTTGTCCGCCGGCAGCGTCACCACGGCCCAGCGCTCAGCACGCTGCCAGGTACGGTCAAAGCTGCGCAGGTCGGTCACCCAGCGCTTCTCGGTGCCAGAACGCAGCACCAGTTCATCCTTGCCACGGTCATAGCCCACCACCACCGCGAAGTGCCAGCGCGGCAGCCAGTCCAGCCCGAGGTTCTGCATCACCAGCACCGGGTTGCCCGCGGCCACCTGGGCCAGCAGTGCATCCAGGTTCGGCTCAAGCGGGTACACAAGCATGCCGTACTGTCGCGCTGCGGCCACCAGTTCCAGCTTCAGGCTGCCCTCGCGGGCGGGCAGATAGACCTTGGGAGTGAGCTCTTCAGGTGAAGTCTTCACGCCCCGCTGCACCAGCAGAGTGGCCAGCGCGGCCGGGCCGCACTGGTAGATTTCCTGCGGGTAGAACGGCGTCTGGGTCAGCTCCACCCGCTGGGGCAGCCGGTCGCTCTGCGGCGTCAGCATGGGTTGCTGCCCGGCGCAGCCCGTCAGGGCCAGCACCAGGACGGCGAGCCAGAGCCGCATCAGTTGATGCACTTGATGAAGCTGAAGATGTCAGTGGCGCAGAGCATGTCGGTGATGATGAAGATCACCAGGAACAGCACGATGATTCCCACCCAGCCGCCGGCCGGTTCCTGCTCCAGACGCTGGTTGAACTGCTGCAGCTCCGCCGGCGTCAGACTGGCGATCCGCGCCTCCACCTGCTCGCGGGGCACGCCGAGGGATTCGAGCTTCTGCTGCACTTCTTTGTCGCCGAGCATGGCGCGCAGTTGCGCCTGATCGACCGGTTGGTGCTGCTGCAGGGTTTGCTCCTGCATGGCCTGCGGCGTGCCGATCATGGCGGCCTGGGCCAGCGGCATCTGGGCAAGGAAGACGAACTGGCCGGCGATCAGGACGGAAGCGAGACGACGGTTGCAGTGACGCGAAAGCATAGTGGTTTCTCCAGATTTTGTTGGCAATTGACCACGGAGCGTGTTGGGCGGTTCCACCCTTCCTACAGCAAGTTAAGAAGATTCTTCGATACCCTCTGATTATTGCTGAAGTCCGGCTAGCAACTATAGAATGCGAAACATTCCCATTTGCTCCCGAGACCAGCTCTTGAATCACGGCGCCGACGCCCTTTCACCTCCGCCGGCCGACTCCCTGCAAAAGCTCTACAGCGACCACCATGGCTGGCTGACAGGCTGGCTGCGCCGTCGCCTGGGCTGCCCGCAGAATGCCGCCGACCTCGCCCAGGACACCTTCCTGCGCGTGCTGCTGGCGCGGGAAAGGCCGGTGATCCTGGAACCTCGCGCCTTCCTCACCACCGTGGCCAGGCGCGTGCTGGCCAACCATTACCGCCGTCAGGACATCGAGCGCGCCTACCTCGAAGCGCTCGCCGCCCAACCGGAAGCGCTGGCACCGAGCGAAGAAGAGCGCGCCATCATCCTGGAAACCCTGGTGGAGCTGGATCGCCTGCTGGACGGCCTGCCGCCGCTGGCGAAGAAGGTTTTCCTGCTGGCCCAGGTGGATGGCATGACCTACGCCGAAATCGCCGAGCAACTCGACATATCCCTGTCCACCGTGAAGCGCCACATGGTCAGGGCGGCGCAGCGCTGCTACTTCGCAGAGAGCTTCTGAGATGGGACTTTCCACAGTTGATCGCAGCCACATCGCCCCGGTCGTCGCCGAGCAGGCCGTGGAGTGGCTGGTGGAACTGCAGAGCGGCGACATCAGCGAGCAACGCCGTCTGGCCTGGCAGCAATGGCGCGCCGCCGATAGCGAGCACGAGCGCGCCTGGCAACGCATCGAAAGCATCAATCAGGGGCTGCGCGGCCTGGATACGCCGCTGGCACTTGCGGCCCTCGGCGCCCCTGCCCAGCGCAATCGCCGCGAAGCGCTGAAGCTGCTGATGCTGTGCGCACTGGTCGGCGGCGGGGCCTTCAGCCTGCGCGACAACGAACCCTTCCTGGCCCTGCGCAACGACGAATCCACTGGCGTCGGTGAACGTCGCGCATTGCACCTGGCCGATGGTTCGCGCCTGGAACTGAACACCGCCAGCGCGGTGGATATCCGCTTCGATGCGGGACAGCGGCTGATCGAGATGCGTCAGGGGGAAATCCTCCTCGACGGCGTCAGCGATCCGCGTCCGCTGCGCATCCACACGCCCCAGGGCCTGATCGAAAGCCATGGCGGCCGCCTGAATGTGCGCATCCTCGAACGCAGCAGCCGCGTCACCCTGTTCGATGGCAGTGCCGACCTGCTCGCCGATGGCCAGCGCCAGTCGCTGCTGCCCGGCCAACAGGCCAACCTCTCGCCCACCCGCATCGACCCGCCCGCAAGCGCCAGCGAAGACAGCCTGGCCTGGACCCAGGGAATGCTGGTGGCAAGCCACATGCGCCTGGACGACTTCCTCGCTGAACTCGGCCGCTACCGACGCGGCCACCTCAGCTGCGACCCGCAGGTGGCCGGCCTGCTGATTTCCGGCAGCTACCCGCTGGACAACACCGAACGCATCCTCGCCATGCTGCCCAAGGCGCTGCCGGTGGAGGTGCACAGCCTGACCCGTTACTGGATCAAGGTGCACCCGCGCGCTACGGGGTGATCCCCTGCGCCCGGAACGATGGGTATCGCTGCGCTCAACGCCATCCTACGAAGCCCGCACCTCCCCGACCCGTAGGGACGAAGCGATAGCAATCAACATTTTTTGCGCAAGCTGAGCCTTTTTTCCGATCTCGCGTGACAAGGCAGACAGAGACCTTCCCAATTCACAGTCGAGACGCCTCCATGCAGTATCCGCCCCGCCTCCATCGCTTTGCCCGCAAGCCCCTGGTCCGTGCCATGCAGCCGCTGCTGCTCGGCCTCAGTCTGGCTGCCGCCCTGCCCTACGCAGCTGTTGCCGCCAGCCTGGAAATCGGCGCCGAAAGCCAGCGCCAGGCCTTCGACATTCCCGCCGGCCCGCTGGAAGCAGCGCTCAACCAGTTCGGCCGCGAAGCAGGCGTGCTGCTGTCCTTCAGCCCCGAGCTGACCGCCGGCCGCCAGACCCAGGGTCTGTATGGCCAATACGGTGTCGACGAGGGACTGAACCAGTTGCTGGCCGGCAGCGGCCTGCACGCCGTGGCCCAGGACGGCGGCTACAGCCTGCAATCCTCCGGCGCCGCCATCGAGGTGGACCGCCAGGTGGTGGTCGGTTCCCGCGCGCCCACCAGCATCAGCGAGCTGCCGGGCACCGTGTGGATCATCGACGCGCCGCAGCTGCAGGAGCAGACGAAGGGCGGCGTGCCCTTCAAGGAAGCGCTCGGCCAACTGATCCCCGGTCTCGACGTCGGCCCCCAGGGGCGCACCAACTTCGGCCAGAACATGCGCGGCCGCAGCGCCCTGGTGATGATCGACGGCGTATCCCTGAACAGCTCCCGGGGCATCAGCCGCCAGTTCGACTCCATCGACCCGTTCAACATCGAGCGCATCGAAGTGCTCTCCGGCGCCAGCGCGGTGTACGGCGGCGGCGCCACCGGCGGCATCATCAACATCGTCACCAAGAAGGGCGAGGCGGGACCTGCGCGCTTCAACAGCGAAGTGGGTCTGCGCAGCGGCTTCGAGACCAGCCAGGACCACGATTGGCGCGCCGCCCAATCCGTCAGTGGCGGCAATGAGCAGATCAAGGGCCGCGCCTCGGTGGCCTACCAGAAGAACGGCGCCGCCTACGACGGCAGCGGCGACCAGGTAATGCTCGACATCACCCAGACCGACCTGCAGTACAACCAGTCGGTGGACGTCATGGGCAGCCTCGACTTCGCCTTCGCCAATGGCCACAGCCTGAGCCTCGGCGCCCAGTGGTACGACTCCGGCTATGACGGCGACAAGGGCGTCGACCTCGGCCGCAACTTCGCTGGCCTGCGCGGCCTGGAACCCTTCGAGATCGAAGGCGGCGCCAGCTTCGACCGCGAGCCGCGCACCGAGCGCACCCAGTTCAACGCCACCTACCACGCCCCCGAAGTACTGGGCCACGACCTCTACCTGCAGGCCTACTACCGCAGCGAAGAGATGGCCTTCCAGCCCTACCCGAGCATCAGCTTCACCGGCACCGGCGCCATCAACCCGGCTCGCTCCTACTACTCCGCTTCTCAGCAGGACACCGACTACTACGGGTTGAAGGCCGTGCTGGTGAAGGAGTGGGACCGTTTCACCCTGACCTACGGCGCCGACATCGAGCGTGAAAGCTTCGACTCCGACCAGGCCCTGTTCGACCTCAACACCGCCGCGCAGACCGGTGGCCTGGTGGCCGACGAATATGCCAAGGTCGGCCGCTACCCGGACATCGACACCGACAGCAACTCCCTGTTCGCACAGGGCAGCTGGCGCGCCACCGACGACCTCACCCTGTCCGGCGGCGTGCGTCGCCAGCGCACCAACAATGATGTCGGTGACTTCGTTGCAGCAGCCCAACAGATCCAGATCAGCAAGGGCAACGGCACCAGCGCCGACGCCATTCCTGGCGGCGAGAAGGACTACCAGGTCGACCTCTACAACTTCGGCGCCGTCTACAAGCTGAACAAGGCGCAGCAGCTCTGGGCCAACTACTCCGAAGGTTTCGAGCTGCCGGACCCAGCCAAGTACTACGGCCAGGGCACCTACTCCGCCGCGCCGGTCAATGGTCGCTGGGTGCTGCAGAAAGGCGTGAACGTGAAGGATTCGGCCCTCGACGGCATCAAGACCAAGCAGGTGGAACTCGGCTGGCGCCACTATGACGGCAGCCTGGATGCGCAGCTGGCCGCCTTCTATGCGTGGTCCGACAAGAGCATCACCTACAACCGCACCACCCTGCTGGTGGAGCAACTGGACAACAAGAAGCGCAACTACGGCCTGGAAGGCCAGGCCAACTACTGGTTGAACGACAGTTGGCAGATCGGCACCAGCGCGCTGGCCATCCGTTCCCAACAGAAGATCGACGACCGCTGGCAGAAGCAGGACGTGACCGCCGCCAGCCCCTCCAAGCTGACCGCCTTCGTCGGCTGGCGCGACGACGACACCAGCCTGCGCCTGCAAGGCGTGCGCACCTTCAACCTGTCCGACGACGGCAACGTCCTCGCCAGCGGCCAGTTCGACGGCAAGGACCACAAGATCGACGGCTACGCGACCTTCGACCTGCTGGGTAGCCAGGTCCTGCCGGTGGGCACGCTCAACTTCGGCATCCAGAACCTGCTGGACAAGGACTACACCACCGTCTGGGGCCAGCGCGCGCAGGTGTTCTACAGCGCCAACATCCCCGCCGACCTGTTCGACTACCACGGCCGTGGTCGTACCTACAGCTTGAGTTACAGCGTGGAGTTTTAACGGGCCTCCCTCACCCTCGGCCCCTCTCCCGCAAGCGGGCGAGGGGTGACTCTCGGCTCACCTCTGTGGCGACGACTTTGTGGGGGCGATTTCAATCGCTAAGCAGGGCGCAGCCCTGCCCTTCCCTGTGAGCGATTTCATTCGCGAAAGGGGCAGCACCGAGCCGCCGGTTATCCCCCTCACCCCCGGCCCCTCTCCCTGAAGAGGAGAGGGGTGACTCCCAGCTCACCTCTGCGACGGTGATTTTGTAGGGGCGAATTTATTCGCCAAGCGGGCCGCAGGTCCGCCCTACCCCGCCAATCAATACGAAACCGTCTTGTCCTTCGACCCGATGTTCCAGCGGAACCAATCATCCAGCATGGTCTTCTCGTAGCGCAGGCGGTCGTTGCTGAAGTAGTAGTTGCCGTGTTGCAGGTAGGACTGGTCGATCACCGTCACATCGCGGCTGACCAGGACCTTGCCGTCCTGTTCCAGGCTGTAGTGCAGCTTGATCCGGGGCCAGGTCACTTCGCGCATGAAGCGCACATCCTGGAAGTTCACCCGCCAGGGCTCGTACTGGCCGGCCAGGTCGATGTCGAGGACGTCCACCTTGAGCGTCTGCCCGGATTGCAGGTAGCGCTTGCCGAGCTTCTCGATGTGGGCCTTGAGGTCCTTCAGCACGAAGTCGTCCGCGCCACGGCCGTAATCACGGTACAGGCGCGCGTCGCTGTACTTGTCCGGATTGCTGAAGCTGACCTCGGTGGAGGATGCCAGCACGGTCGGAGACAGGATCAGCAGGGCCAGCACGATGAGGGGCAACGTGGGTCGCATGGAACACCTCCTGACGGTGATGCAGGGCACCGCCAGGACCAGTTTACGCCTGCCGGTACCCCGCGATATCGGCTCCAGTCGGACGGTTCAGACCAGAGCCAGTACGCCGCCTCCCAGCGGCAACAGGGCCACCAGCGGCAGCACCCAGCGGGCCTGCCAGGCCAGCAGTGCGACCAGCAGCAGGCCGGCGAGCATCAGTTGGCAGAGCCAGATCACGCCGCCGATTTCACCACCCAGTTCGGCGATGGCCAGGGCCAGGCCAATCAACATGGCGAGCACCGCACCGATCCGCAGCAAGTGGCTGCGGGATTCGCTCGGGGCGCCGCTGAATACCAGTTTGTGCTGGCGCGACATGGCCAGGGCCAATCCGGTCATGGCCAGGTAACAGAAGGCAAAACTCAGGACCAGCATCAGGCGCTCTCCTCCACCAGGCGACGGCGGACGCGCGGTGCCTTCACCACCTGGGGTTGCGAACGGCGCCAGGCCATGTGGCCGCAGAGCACGCCGGACGCGAGCAGCACGAGGTCGATGCTGGCCATGTCCCAATCACCGCGTGCCAGGGTGGCCAGCAGGCTACCCTGGGGCGTGAGCAGTGCATTGAGCAGCGGCAGGCCGAGGGCCAGGACGGCCACGACAGCCAGCACGTCGCGGGCGACCTTGCCGCTGTTGCGGCGTAGCACGGCCCAGGCCGCCACCAGCAACCAGACGCCAACGAATACCCAGGTTTCCGCGCTGGCGCGCTCAGCCATGCCAGCCGGCAACAGGCGATTGCCATAGAGCAGGCCGAGGCTGGCCACCGGCAGGCCGCCGACTACCGCGCCATTCAGCGCACGCACCAGGCCGATGCCGTAGCCGCCGCGCGCCTCGCGCTTGCGCAGCCAGACCTGCAAGCCGGCCACCAGCATCGCGCAGCCCATCAGGCCAAGCAGCAGGTAGAGGGCACGGACGATCTGCCCGCCGAACTGCGCCATGTGCAGGTTGGTCAGCCAGGCGTAGCTCTGGTAGCCGGGGCTGTAGGGCTTCTGTTCGTGGAGCAGCTCACCGCTGGCGGCGTCATAGGACAAGGTCCACTGGAAGTCGACGATGCCGGAGCGGTCGTAGCGGCGGATATCCACCACGGCAGCGGCGTCGCCCGGATGATGCACGCTGATCCAGCCCGTCTCGTTACCGCCCCAACGACGGTGGGCATCAGCCACCAGGCTGTCGAGGGACATGGGCGGCGGCGCCGGCTGCTTCACGTCTTCGCGCGAATAAGCGCCCATCACGTCGTGGAAGAACGCCTCGGCATCGCCGTCGTAGGCGCGCTGGATGCCGGCGGGCATGTAGAACACCACGAAGATGGCAAGGCCCGTGTAGGCGATGAGCAGGTGGAACGGCAGCCCCACCACGCCGAACAGGTTGTGCGCATCCAGCCAGGCGCGCTGGCCGTTGGCGTCCGGGCGCAGGGTGAAGAAATCCTTGAAGATGCGGCGGTGGATGATGATGCCGCTGATCAGCGCCACCAGCATGAACATGGCGGCGATGGCCACGATGTACATGCCGACCATCCCGGCGTTGAGGTCGTAGTGCAGGGTGAAGAAGAACAGTCCGCCGACGGTTTCCGGCATCGCCTCGCCGGTGGCGGGGTCAAGGGCAAAACGTACGAACTCGCTTTCGTCAGCCGGCTCGTAACCGGCCCAGTAGAAGGGTTCGCGCTCGCTCGGCGGGCGAATCCAGATGGCGTGGGCATCCGGCGCCTTGGCCAGCATCGCGTCGCGCACCTGGTCGACGGTCATGGCGTGGCTGGAGGGCTCATGCAGCGCGGGACGCATCCAGCGCTCCAGCTCCTTGTCGAAGCAGGCGATGCTGCCGGCGAAGAAGATCACGAACAACAGCCAGGACGGCAGCAGTCCACCCCAGGTGTGCAGTCCGGCCATGGATTGGCGCAGGCTCATGGGCGTACTCCGAAGTCGCCGGGCAGGTAGGCCGCCAGGGCCATCAGGGCGGTCACCCCGATCAGCACCAGCCAGAGCCGCAGGGCCGAACGCGCGGCAAAGGCGTAGAGGATGGCGAGGGTGTAGACGACGAAGCAGGCCAGGCTGGCGAATACCACCCGGTCGCTGCGCACCAGCGGCAGATACACGGAGAGGAACGCCGTGGCCGCGTAGGCCAGGGCGTAGCCGCCGAGAATCGCCGCCAGCACCCGCGCAGTCACGTCCCAGCGCGAAGAAGTCTTGGCTTTGCTCACGTTGCTACCTTGCTTGAGGGCGCCCTGGCGGAACGCGATCCGACAGAGGCAAAGGAATTCTCAGAAATAAACTTGAGAATTATTTACATTCGCTCTTGTATTGCAACAGACAATTTCTATCAACCTGCGCGAAACGACCCCGATCCGGCTATCTGCGACACCTGGTCGGAACACGCCCCTACCACCGGTCCCAGCGGTTCGAACTTTGCAGCTCTCCGGGCGTCCATCGACTCATCGCTCGACCAACCAGGTGACAGGCCATGTACAACCCCTTCCAGATTCTCACCGACGCATTCCAGGCCGAATTCCGGGTCAACCTCAGCCTCGTCAGCCCAGACGGCAGCATCCTGCTGACCCTTACCAATGAACAGGGCGTGGTAGCACGGCGCATGATCAGCGCGGCCCAGCGCAATGATCCGGCCCGGCTGAAGCGGGTGATCGAAAGCGTTCGCCTGGGGATCGCCATCGAGAGCGGGAACAAGGTGGGGGAATTGCTCACCAGCATGACTGGCGGCCATGTGGCGCCGGTACGCACCGGGCGGGTGAACGCCGCACAGATAGCGCGCATCTGATGCACGCTATCTGTGCACGGGGTCAGGCTTCCTCTTCCACCTCGACCCGGCGCGCCAGGTTGCGACGACGTGGCGGGGCGTCGATCTGTACCGAGGGGAAGCGCGAGGAGGCATAGCGCACTACCAGGATGGCAAGCGCCAGCAGCAGGATGGCCCCGGACACGAAGACCGCCCCCAGGTCCGGCCGGTGATGGTGCGAGACATCGGAAATCAACAGGCGGGTCAGCGCGGTGATCGCCACGTAGATCAGGAAGCGCACCGGCATGTGGTTGGTCTTGAAGTAGATGCCGACCATGGCGCCCAGTTCGAGGTAGATGAACAGCAACAGGATGTCATCGACCGTGGCGTGCCCCTTGTCCACCATCCCCAGGAAAGCCACCACGGCGGCCCAGGCGGTGATCCCGCCGATGGCGAACAACGCCAGGTAGTGGAAGCTCTCCACCAGGAGATTTCCCAGCGACTCGGCCAGGCCATGCACGTTTTCGCGCGTTCGATCAGCCCAGTTGATTTTCACGATACAACTCCTTGCGACGACGGCCCCGATGGTGACGGGGAAAGGTGACATTGGGGTTATGCAGGATGGGGGCCGCCCTATCGCCTGCGCCACGAGGCAGGTTGTCGCAGCCCTTACCGCCAGGTGCGTCACGCAGGAAAAACTGCGTACTGGACATCACCGGCGCTCACCCCGCATAAACACCGCTCATCCCGAAATGGAGCTTCGTCATGAGCCGCCCGCTTCACCCTCGCCACGTCCTTTTCGCTGCCCTCGCCCTGGCCCTGCCGTTCGCCGCGCCCATCACCGCCCAGGCCGCGCCAGTGGCCAAGCAACAGACCCAGGTTCCCGGCTTCTACCGCATGGCCGTGGGTGATCTGGAAGTCACCGCGCTCTACGACGGCTACGTGGACCTCGGCACCAACCTGCTCAAGGGCGCCAGCGCGGAAGATATCCAGAGCTTGCTGGCGCGCATGTTCATCGAGTCCAGCAAGGGCGTGCAGACGGCGGTCAACGCCTATCTGGTCAACACCGGCAAGCAGTTGGTGCTGGTGGATACCGGCTCGTCGAAGTGCTTCGGCCCCACCCTCGGCGGCATCCTCGGCAACCTCAAGGCCGCCGGTTACCAACCGGAGCAAGTGGACAGCGTGCTGCTTACCCACCTGCACCCGGACCACGCCTGCGGCCTGTTGGACGCCGAGGGCAAACCGGCCTTCGCCAACGCCACGGTGTTCGTCACCCGGGATGAAGCCGGCTTCTGGTTGAACCCCGAGGTAGCGGCCAAGGCTCCGGCAGACTCGAAAGCCTTCTTCGAAATGGCGCAGAAGGCCGTGGCACCCTACAAGGCAGCCGGCAAGCTGAAGACCTACAGCGCAGGTGATGCCCTGGTGGAAGGCGTCAGCGTCGCACCCTCGCCTGGCCATACTCCCGGCCACACCGGCTACCTGTTCAGCTCCAACGGCCAGGAACTGCTGGTCTGGGGCGACGTGGTGCACAGCCATGCCACCCAGTTCGCCAACCCGGACATCGCCATCGAGTTCGATGTGGATAACGCCAAGGCCATCGCCAGCCGCAAGCAGGTATTCGCCGCTGCCGCGAAGGACAAGCTCTGGGTAGCCGGCGCGCACCTGCCCTTCCCCGGCCTCGGCCACGTCCGTAGCGAAGGCGAAGGCAAGGGCTATGCTTGGGTTCCAGCGGAATTCGGCCCGATTCGCAGCGATCGCTGAAACAGGCCGGCGAATGGAAATTTCCTACGGGCTATTTCCATTTGCCATCATTCCGAATACTGTACGCACATCCAGTATTTTCCAACCAATGAAGGTGAGGGGTGATGAATGGCCGTCGAAGTGGTGTACCGCAGCAGCCGCGATCCGGAGCGTCTGTTCATGGATAAGGCCGAAGCCGACCGTTACGACAAGATGCTCGAACTGGCCGAGTCCCTGGCCGAGGTCCTGCAAAAGGCGGTGCCGTCCCTGAGCGAGCAGCAGGTGGAAGACATCGGCATCTTCATGGCCAAGCATCGCGATACCTTCGCCCGCGCCTTCAAGAATCAGCCCGACGCCCTGACCGAGCTGGAACTGCCCGGCGAGTGATCCGCCCTCTCCCCCGGCCCCTCTCCCTGAAGAGGAGAGGGGTGACTCGCGCCGGATGTGACGAGTAACTCCTGATGCGATGCGGCGGGGAATTGGTCTTTCAGGAGCAGATGCACCAAGCAGCTGGGCCCAGGCAGTTCCCCTCCCGCATCACATGTTTTCCCGATTGACGTCCGGCCAAACCCGGTCTAATTTCGCCAAGTCCCCCTTCCGGGGCCCATCTCCTTCGGCGAATCCCAGATGCCCAACGCAAGCGCCCATTCCGCGATGATCACCGACCCCGTCGGTGCGCGCGTTCGCGCCTGCCTGTCGCCGATGTCCCCGCCTGTCGCACCGCCGCCTGCCGTGCGGGCCGGCTTTCCGCCGCCGCCCCCGTACGCGCTGCTCGGCTGATCACCAGCCACTGATACCGCTCCGGTCCTGACCGCTTTCGGTCGGCGTTCGCGCGCGCCGGAGCCTGTTGCTGCTCACTGACAGGTGAACATTCATGACGTTGGACAAATCCGTCTGGGGCGCTTTCGCCTCGACTTCACTCTTTGTGCTGCTCTGGAGCAGCGGCGCGATCTTCGCGCGCCTGGGCCTGGACCACGCCTCGCCCTTTGCCTTCCTCACCCTGCGCTTCGCCCTCGCCTTCGCCACCTTGCTGCTGGTCTGCGGCTGGCGCGGCCAGGCCCTGCCGCAACCGGGCAGCCGGTTGAAGGTGGCGGGCGTCGGCCTGTTGCTGATTGGCGGCTACACCATCTGCTACCTGCTGGCGCTGGACAACGGCATCACCCCCGGCGTGCTCGCTGCCCTGCTCGGGGTGCAGCCGATCCTCACGCTGCTGGTGCTGGAACGGCGCTTCTCCCTGGCGCGTCTGCTGGGCCTGGCCATCGCACTGGGTGGACTGGTGCTGCTGGTGTGGCAAAGCATCGGCCGGGCGCAGGTCTCCACCCTCGGGCTGGTCTACGCCTTCGCCTCGCTGGGCAGCATGACCTTCGGCGCCATCCTGCAAAAAGGCCTCAAGCAATCGCCCATGCAGGTCCTGCCGGTGCAGTACGGCGCCAGCCTGCTGGCCTGCCTGCTGCTGGTGCCCTACAAGCCCTTCCACTTCGAGGCGACCCTGGACTTCGCCATTCCCCTGCTCTGGCTGGCGCTGGTGATCTCCGTGCTGGCGCAGTTGCTGCTCTACCGGCTGATGCAGGCGGGCAACCTGGTGAACGTCACCAGCCTGTTCTACCTGGTGCCTGTGGTGACGGCGGGGATGGATTACCTCTTCCTCGGCAATGCCCTGGCGCCCCTGGGCATGGCCGGGATGGGCGGGATACTGGCGGGGCTGATACTGGTGTTCAGCGTCGGTAACCGAGCCGCATGAAAACGGGCCAGGCGATTGCCGCACAAGGGCAATCGCCTGGTCCAACTTGCGCGGTTTGTTCAATCCCCGACGAGCACAGGACGCGACGCTGAAGGCCCCGAACAAGGAGTCCTCCCATGCGTTCACTCTTCGCCTGCTTCTTTGCGCCGCTGTTTCTCTTCGGCTTTCTCGCTGCCGCGCTGTGGATAACCGCCCTGCATCCGGCCTACTGGCTTGTCGCCCTGCTGCTGCCGGCCATTGCCCTGGCCTTCCTTGCCGAAGCCTGGCTGCCCTACGAGCCGCAATGGAACCGGCCACGAGGAGACCGGCTGCGCGACGGCCTGCATGCGCTGGTCAACGAAACCCTCAACCTGCTCGGCATCGCGGCCATTCCGCTGGCAGCCGCCTGGATACCGAATGCCGGCGTCTGGCCCCACCACTGGCCTTTGCCGCTCCAGTTGCTGCTGGCCGTCCTGGTCGCCGACCTCGGCGTCACGCTGATGCATTACCTCAGCCACCGCCTGGAACCGCTCTGGCGCCTGCACGCCGTGCACCACAGCGTGCAGCGCATGTACGGTTTCAACGGGCTGATGAAGCACCCGCTGCACCAGGCGGTTGAAGCCCTGGCCGGCACCGCGCCCTTGCTGATGATGGGTATGCCGATGCAGGTTGCAGCGCTGCTCGCCTTCGCCATCGCCCTGCAACTGCTCTTGCAGCACAGCAATGTGGACATGCGTGTCGGCCCGCTGCGGCACCTGTTCGCCTGGGCGCCGGTGCACCGTTTCCACCACATGAAGTACGGCCGCACGGGAGACGTGAACTTCGCCCTGTTCTTCAGCTTCTGGGACCACCTGCTGGGCACCGCCTTCCACAGCGATTACCGCATGGGCGTCGATGACCTGGGGGTCGGCAGCCGCCCGGATTATCCCCGCGACTACCTCGCCCAGATGGTCGAGCCCTTCCGCCACCAGCCCCACGGAACCAGCCCGGAAGCGCCAGCCGGATTGCGCCGCGCCTAACCGATGAGTTGCAGCTTCAGCCGCGCCAGGTTGCGGTCGGCGCGGATGCCGAAGGTGGCGCGCATGGTACGCGAGAAGTGCGCGGCATCGGCGAAGCCGGCGTCCAGGGCGGCGCGGGTCAGCGTCTCGCCTTCGAGGGCCAGACGCAGCGCCAGGCGCAGGCGTCGCCAGAGCACGAGGCGCCGCACCGAGAGCCCTACCTGGTCGCGGAACAATCTTTCCAACTGGCTCAGTGACAGGCAGGCCCGTTGCGCCAGGGCCGCCGCGCTGACCTTTTCCTCCAGCAAGGCATCCACCGCCGCCAGCGCGTTGCCGATTCGCGAGTCCAGCTGTTGCCGGGGCGCGGCCAGCAACAAGCCGGCCAGGGGCTCAAGGTCCGCCGGGGCATCTGCGAGCAACTGGCGCAAAGTCTCCGGGCTGAAGGCCAGGGGTTCGGCATAGACGGCGACCACGTCCTGACTGGGGTCCTCGATGGCGTGGGCGCGCATCGATTCCACCAGCAGGAAGCGCCCGCCGCATGGCTCACCCTCCAGGGTCAGGCGCAGTGGCGCGACCTTGGCCAATAGCGCCTGGTGGGCGTAGTGGGCGTGGGGACGCGCACTGCCGGCAACGCCATCGAGCAGGCAGAAGTCGCGGGCCATCCATAGCGCGCCCTGCCAGGGTGATTCGATCATCAGGGGCCTCCTGCCGATTCCAGGCAGACAGCAATAGCTGCCGGATTCCGGTTCGGCAAGGGGTGGGCCGAGGTGACTTGTGGGGGCGAATTCATTCGCGAAATGGACTGGCACAGAGCCGCCGGAAACCACCCTCACCCCCAGCCCCTCTCCCTGAAGGGGAGAGGGGTGACTTCTGGCTCACCTTTGGGGCAATCCTGTAGGGGCGAATTCATTCGCCAAGCAGGGCACAGCCCTGCCCTACGGCTGCTCCAGCGCCTGCACCAGCGCTTTCAGGAACCGCGCCGCTTCGCCCCCGGTCACCGCCCGGTGGTCGAAGGTCAGCGACAGCGGCAGCACCGGGTGGATTTCCACCTTGCCTTGCCAGGCCACCACCTCATCGCGGATGCCTCCGGCGCCGATGATCGCCACCTGGGGCGGGACGACCACCGGGTTGGCGTAGCGGCCGAACAGCGTGCCGAAGTTCGACAGGGTGATGGTCGCGCCCATCATTTCCTGCGGCGGGATCGAGCGCGCCTTCACGTCGGCCCGCAGCCGCGCCATGCCTTCCTTCAGGTCCTCGGCACTGCGCCCACCAACGTTGCGCAACACCGGCACGAAAAGTCCGTCCTGCGTGTCGACGGCAATGCCGAGGTCGAGCTTGTCGTGCTGGCGAATGGACAAGGCGCGGCCGTCGAACCAGCTGTTAAGGATGGGTTCCACCTCGCAGGCGGCGGCGATGGCCTTGCCCAGGCGGATCAGCGGGTCGCGGGCTTCCGGCCAGCGGTGCAGGTCGGCGTCGCCGAAGATGGTCACCGGCACCACCTCGGCATGGGAGCGCGCCATGTTGATCGCCATGCTGCGGCGCACGCCCCGCAGACGCTCGCCGCCGAAGCTGTCGCGGGCGCTTTGGGCAGCCTGCTCCACATCCGTGCGTGTCACCAGGCCGTCGGGGCCGGAGCCGGCCAGGGCGGCAAGCTCAACGCCCAGTTGGCGGGCGAGCTGGCGTACCGCTGGGGTGGCGCGTGGCGCCAGGTGTTCGCGGGTAGATGGCGCGGCGCCGACGAAGAAGCTGTCAGCCTGGGCATTGCCCCCGCCCTCCAGGCGGCCGACCACGGTGCCGGCATCGGCGTCCTCACCCTCGTAACCCAGCAGCGGTTCGCCGACGTGGAGAATGTCGCCCTCCTTGCCGAAGGTCCTGGCCACCACGCCGTCATGGGGTGCGGGGATATCCACAAGCGCCTTGGCGGTTTCCACCGAGACGAGCAGTTGGTCGGCCTTGACGCTGTCCCCCACCTTCACGTGCCACTGGACGATCTCGGCTTCCTGCAGACCTTCGCCCAGGTCGGGCAGTTTGAAGTATTTCATCGTGCGCTCCTCGTCTCAGGCGTAGTTCAGCACCAGGTCACAGGCCGCAAGAATGTCTTCCGGGCTGGGGATGTAGAGCTGCTCCAGGCGATACAGCGGCGGTGGAATGTCCGGCGCGGTGACCCGCTGGATCGGCGCCTGCAGGTCGAGCAGCGCGCGCTCGTAGAGACTGGCCGCGATCTCCGCGCCGACCCCGCAACTGCGCGGTGCCTCGTGGACGATCACGCAGCGGCCGGTCTTGCGCACCGACGCCTCCAGGGTGTCCAGGTCCAACGGTTTGATGCTGGCCACGTCTATCACTTCGGCGGAGACGCCCTGCTCCTCCAGCTTCGCGGCAGCCTGCAATGTTTCGTGGACGCTGGCGCCCCAACTGACGAGGGTGATGTCCGAGCCCTCGCGCAGGGTGAAGCAGCTGTCCAGCGGCAGGCGCCTGCCGTCGTCGATGATCGGTTGCGGGTTCATCCGGTAAAGCCGGGTGGGTTCGAGGAAGATCACCGGGTCTGGATCGTCGATGGCTGCCAGCAACAAGCCATAGGCCCGTGCCGGCGAGGACGGGATCACCACCCGCAGGCCGGGGATGTGGGCGAACAGCGCTTCGGTGCTTTCGCTGTGGTGCTCCGGTGCACGGATGCCGGCGCCCATGGGGCTGCGCAGCACCATCGGGCAGGTGAGCCGGCCACGGGTGCGGCAGCGGATGCGGCTGGCGTGGGACACCAGGTGCTCCATGGCGGCATAGATGAAACCGAGGAACTGGATTTCCATCACCGGCTTCAGGCCTTGGGCGGCCATGCCCACGGCGAGGCCGCCGATCATGGTTTCCGCCAGCGGCGTGTCGATCACCCGCTTGAAGCCAAAACGGTCGCGCAGGCCGAGGGTGGCGCGGAACACGCCGCCGTTGACGCCCACGTCTTCCCCCAGGACCACGACGTTTTCGTCTTCCTGCATGGCGCGGTGCAGGGCCAGGTTCACGGCTTCCAGCAGGGCGCGTTTTTCGAGGCTGGTGTTGAGGTTAGTCATGGCTACCTCCTTGCTCACGCCGGGCAACTCGCTCCAGGAGCATTTCGCGCTGCTCGCCGAGAGCGGCCGGCCAGCGCGAGTAAACGTGGTCGAGCACCGCCTCCACCGGCTGGATTCCGGCGGATTCGAAATTATCCACAGCCATCTGGACCTGCCGCTGGCAGTCGGCGATCAGCGCCTGCTCACGCCCTTCGTCCCAGACCCGGTTGGCAGCGAGGAAGGCCTGCATGCGCTTGATGGGTTCTTCCTGCCAGGCCGCCTTGACCTCCTCGGCGCTGCGGTAACGGGTGGCGTCGTCGGCGGTGGTGTGATCGCCCAGGCGATAGCTGAGGCATTCCAGCAGGATCGGTCCCTTGCCGTGGCGGGCGCGGTCCAGTGCCCATTGCACGCGGTCATAGACGGCCAGCACGTCGTTGCCGTCCACTTGTTCGCCGTGGAAGCCAGCGCCAGTGGCCTTCTGCGCGAGAGTGGGTGCGCCGCTCTGGATGCGCCGGGGCACCGAGATGGCCCACTGGTTGTTGTTCACCACGAAGACCACCGGCAGCTGCCAGGCCCCGGCCACGTTGAGGGCTTCGAGGAAGTCGCCCTTGCTGGTGGCACCGTCGCCGCAGGTGGTGACCACCGCGCGGTGCTGCCCACGAATCTTGATCGCCGTGGCGACACCGCAGGCATGCAGCGCCTGGGTGGCGATGGGCACGCAGATGGGGAAGTCCTCTTTCGAGCGCGGGTCCTGGAAGTCGCTGCCGCGTTCGTCGCCGCCCCAGTAGAGCAGGATTTCCTCCATGCGCACGCCGCGCATCAACTGCACGGCGGTGTCGCGGTAATAGGGCACCAGCACGTCTTCGTCGCGCATCAGGCTGCCGATGGCGACGCCTATGGCTTCCTGGCCCAGGGTCGGGGCGTAGGTGCCGATGCGGCCGGTGCGTTGCAGGGCCACCGCCTTCTGGTCGAAGAGGCGGGTCAGCACCATGCGGCGATAGAGGTTGGTGAGCAGGTTGAAATCGTCGGCCCAGGCTGGCAGTTCACCGACCAGCCGTCCCTCGGGGTCGAGGAAGCGCGTATAGGGCAAATCGATCCGATTGGACATGGCTTCGCTCCTTACACCTTTTGAGTGCCTGTGCAGTGCCCGGGGCTTGTGGCTCCGGGAGCTAACGGGCCGGGCCGCTGGTTGGCGGCCGTTCAGCCGAACAGCAGGCGCTCGGCCAGGGCATCGGCGACCCGCGCGGGGGATCGCTTGTCGGCCTGGGCGTGCGCGTAGATCTCGGTGAGCCGCTGGTGGATCCGCGACAGGTGCGCGGTGATCGCCGGCAGCGTCTCCCCCTTGTGCTTGAGGGCGACGTAGATGAGCCCGCCGGAATTGATCACGTAGTCCGGCGCATAAAGGATGCCGCGCGCTTCCATCTCGTCGGCGATCTCGGGGCTGGCGAGCTGGTTGTTGGCCGCACCGGCCACCGCTGCGCAACGCAACTGGCCCACCGTCTGAGCGTTGAGCACTCCGCCCAGGCCGCAGGGCGCGAGGATGTCGCACGGCGTGGTGAGGAAGGCATCGGCGGCCACCGGTTGGGCGCCCAACTGCTCGATGGCCAACTGCACGCGGCCGGTGTCCAGGTCACTGACCAGCAACTCGGCGCCGACCGCATGGAGCTGTTCGGCCAGGGCGTAGCCCACGTGGCCGAGGCCTTGCACGGCGATGCGCAAGCCTTCGAGGTCATCGCTGCCGAGGCGCGCATGGGCGGTGGCACGGATGCCGGCGAAGACGCCGAGGGCGGTGTGCGGCGAAGGATCGCCAGCCGCCGTGGTGCTGGTGACGTGGCCGGTCTGCTGGGCGATGCAGTCCATGTCGGCGCTGGAGGTGCCGCTGTCCACCGCAGTGATGTAGCGGCCATTGAGGGACTCGATCATGCGGCCGAAGGCTTCGAACAGGGAGGCGCGATCATTCACATGGGCAGGGCGGATGATCACCGCCTTGCCACCTCCCTGGTCGAGGCCGGCCAGGGCCGCCTTGTAGCTCATGCCCTGGGCGAGACGGATGGCGTCGCGGATGGCGCTTTCATCATCGGGGTAGGCGAGGTAACGGCACCCGCCCAGGGCCGGGCCGAGGCGGGTGTTGTGGATGGCGATGATGGCCTTGAGTCCGGTGGCGGGGTCGTTGGCAAGGTGCAACGCCTCCAGCCGGGCGGTTTCCATCATGGCGAACATGGCGGTCTCCCTTCCTGACTTTAGGGCCAGTATAGGTCGGCCTGCGCCATCCGCCCCCTTGCATGCGGACATAAGCCGGAGCGCCGAGATAACCGCTGTTCGTGCCACTACTGGACGAAAATCAACCAGTTGGCTACAAGGAAACAACCTCTCGGAGATACCCATGGACCCGCGCCAACGCTGTCTAGCCTGCCTCGAACGCGAGCCTCCGGCGATGCTGGAGGCGGCCCTGTGGATCGCTGCCGAACACGATCCGCGCCTGGACCCGGAACGGGTGCTGCGCGAATTCGGCGGCCTGCTCCAGCTGGTGGCGGCCGGCCTGCCGAACCTGGCGCCGGCCGAACTGGCCCAGCCTCTGCTGCGGCGGCTGAACGAGCTGGACTTTCACGAGGACGACGATGCGCCCCTGCGCCCGCGCGCCGCGCTGCTGCCCGAGGTGCTCACCCGGCGCCGGGGACAGCCGCTGTCGCTGGCGCTGATCGCCCTGGAGCTGGCCGCACGTCTGGGTATTCCCCTGGCCGGGGTAGGCTTTCCCGGCCACTTCCTGCTGCGCGTACCCGGTGCCGACCACCTGCTCGACCCGTGCAGCGGCCGGCGCCTGTACACCCGCGATTGCCGCGACCTGCTGGCCCGCATCCAAGGCCCCCAGGCCGAGCTCCAGGCAGCCCACCTGCAAACGGCCAGCGCGAAGGAAATGCTCCAGCGCCTGTCGCGCAACCTGCGCATGCTCCACCAGGACGCCGGTGAGTTCCTCGCCGCGCTGAAGGATGCCGAGCGCGTGCTGCTGCTCGGCCCGCCCAGCATGCATGACCACCTGGCCCGTGCCGATATCTACCAGCGCCTGGATTGCCCCCAGGCGGAGCGCTACGACCTGGAGCGCGCCCTGCTGCTCTGCGACAACCCGGCCCAGCATCTGCACCTGGCCCAGCGCCTGCGCCGGCTGGGGCATGTACAGCCGCTGCATTGATGGCGCCCCGGCGGCTCGGGCATGCTTTGACATTCCTCCCGCCGTGACCGCCCCATGAGTTCGCACGACCAAGCCCCCGATCCCCAGACCGCCGCCACCCGTGACGTGGTGATGCGCTACCACCTGAGTTGGAAAGCCCGCGACATCGAGGCCGTGCTGGCGCTCTACCACCCCGAGGTGGAATACAACGACTTCTTCCAGAACCGCTGCATGCGCCGCGATGACATGCGCGACTACCTGCTCGCCACCATGCCCAGCGGACCGGAAGACTTCCTCGAACACAACGACCGCATCCGCATCGACGGCGACACCGCCTTCATCCAGTACGCCATCAGCGTCGCCGGCGGCGGCACCTTCCGTGCCAGCGAAGCCATCACCGTGCGCGACGGCCTGATCTGGCGGATCAACGAGTACGCCCTGCTGGTGCAGCCCGCGGCCCAGTCCAGCACGACCCCGTCGCAGCGACCGGCGGCCAGTCGTCTCGGCCTGTCAGCGCGCCAGCTCGGCCTGCTGGCGCGGGACATCGAGGAATACTTCCAGCGTTCCCAGCCCTACCTCGATCCGGCGTTGGACCTGCACCAGGTGGCCAGCGCCACCGGCTATACCCGCAACCAGATTTCCTACCTGCTGAACCAGATGCTCGGCCAGAGCTTCTACCAGTACGTCAACCACGCCCGCCTGCAGCACCTGCTCAAGCTGCTGGAAGTTGCCGTGCCGCCGGTGCGCATCGACGAACTGGCCTTCACCGCCGGCTTCAATTCGCTCTCCGCCTTCTACCGCTGCTTCCGCCAGCACACCGGGCTGTCGCCCAAGGCTTATCTCAAGCAGCTGCCCCAATCGTAGGGTGCGCCGTGCGCACTGGCGGGGTTCACTTCCTGCACGGTGACGCTGGTGCGCGCAGCGCACCCTACCGACAAGTCCCAGTACTTCATTCCCAGCGTGCCCGCGCACACGACAAGCGCCCGGCCAGGCTCTAGCCTTGCCAGCCACAACAACCTGCCAACGGGGACCTGCCTATGCCGAACTGGCGCTCGATCAGCCTGTGGATGGACACGCTCGATGAAGACCTCAAGCCGCGACCGGCGCTGTCCGGTTCGCTCGAGGTGGACGTGGCGATCATCGGCGCCGGCTACACCGGGTTGTGGACGGCCTATTACCTCAAGCGCCAGGCCCCCGAGCTGAAGATCGCCATCGTCGAGTCGGAGTTCGCCGGCTTTGGCGCCAGCGGCCGCAACGGTGGCTGGCTGATGGGCAACCTGCTGGGCGAGGACCGTGCCCTGGCGCCGCTGCCCAGCGAAGTGCGCAAGGGGTCCTTCGACCTGCTGCATGGCATTCCCGACGAAGTGGCCGACGTGCTTCAGCGCGAAGGCATCGACTGCCACTACCGCAAGGGCGGGATCCTCTATTGCGCCGCACGCTACCCGGAGCAGGAAAAGCGTCTGCGCGGCCAACTGGCCGACCTGTACGCCGAAGGCCTGACCGAAGCGGACTACCGCTGGCTGAGCCCCGAGGAACTGAACGGCCAGTTGCGCGTGGCCAACCCCTACGGCGGCATCCACACCCCGCACTGCGCCACCATCCAGCCGGCCAAGCTGGTGCGCGGACTGGCCCGGGCGGTGGAACGCATGGGCGTGCAGCTGTTCGAGCAGAGCCCCGCCACCCACTGGCAGCCGGGGCAGGTACGCACCGCCCAGGGCGAACTCAAGGCGCACTGGGTGGTACCGGCCATCGAAGGCTACGCCGCCAGCCTGCCGCCGCTGGGCAAGTACCAATTGCCGGTACAGAGCCTGCTGATCGGCACCGAACCGCTTTCCGATGAGCAGTGGGCAGAGATCGGTCTGGAACATGGCCAGGCTTTCAGCGAGAGCAGCCGCCAAGTCACTTATGCCCAACGCACCGCCGACAATCGCCTGGCCTTCGGTGCGCGTGGCGGCTACCGCTTCGGCGGCAAGCTACGACAGGACTTCCAGCTCACCGAGGACGAAGTCGGCCTGCGCCGCTACCTGCTGGGCGAGCTTTTCCCGCAACTGCGTAACGTGCGCATCACCCACAGTTGGGGCGGCAACCTGGGCATGGCGCGACGCTTCCGCCCGCACATGCTGGTGGACCGCAAGAACGGCATCGCCCTGTCCGGCGGCTACGGCGGCGAGGGCGTGGGCGCCAGCAACCTGGGCGGGCGCACCCTGGCCGACCTGATCCTCGGCAAGGAATCCCTGCTCACCCGCCAGCCCTGGGTGCTGGGCGACGGCCCGCTGGAGCGCCTCAGCTCCTGGGAACCGGAACCCTGCCGCTGGCTCGGCTACAACGCCATCATCCGCAGCTTCGTCCACGAGGACCGGGTGCTGGCCAATCCCCACAGCGCGCCCTGGCGCCGGACCATGGCACTGAAACTGGCCGGCCTGCTGGAAGGCCTGATGCGCTAGGCCGCGCGAATTCTCACTGCATCCATTCGCGAGCAGAGCTCGCTCCTACATCCAGGCATTTGCGGAGCCAACGACATGAAAGCCACCCTGCTGAAGAACACCCACGACCTTCCCCTGTCCGAACCGACCCCGGTCGCAGTACCTGTCGGCGAGCCGGTGCCGCACACCCGCGTGCATTCGGTGGAGCGCACCGACCAGGTGGAAACCGGCGTCTGGGAATGCAGCCCCGGCCGCTTCCGCCGGCAGATCATCGAGCAGGAGTTCTGCCACTTCACCCACGGCAGCTGCACCTTCACCCCGGACGGTGGCGAGCCCATCGAGATCAAGGCAGGCGACGCCCTGCTGCTGCCGGCCAACAGCCTGGGCGTGTGGGACGTGAAGGAAACGCTGCGCAAGACCTACGTGATCATTTCGCGCTGATCGGGTCGGCCCCAGGCAGGGCTTCGCCCTGCTTGGAGAATGAATTCGCCCCTACAGGAAATCACGGCATTGCAGCAGGAGGCATCCAGCCGTTGTGGGAGTGATTTCAATCACGAAAGCAGACCGCAGGTCTGCCCCTTGATCGCGAATAAATTCGCTCCCACAGAAGACAGCATGCAGCTGGAAGCACTCACTACAGCGTTCCATCGCAATCAATCGTCAAAGCTGCCATGCCGCCCCTGCCCCGCCTTGAAGGATCGGGCGCCCGCCAGGGTTTCGCCGCTGTGGATAACCTTCATCCCACCCTTGAACTCGTTGGCGATGGCGGCCTCGAACGGCAGTTCCCACTGGGCATAGGCGCTGGCCCGATCCGCCAGCATGCAGCGCTGCGGGAAGGCGGCGATGGCGTGGGCCAGTTCCTCGGCTGCAGCACGGGCTTCGCCCTTGGCCACGACCCGGTTGGCCAACCCCATGGCCAGCGCTTCCTGGGCCTTGACCGGACGGCCGGTGAGGATCAGGTCCATCGCCCGGCCCTGACCGACGATGCGCGGCAGGCGCACGGTGCCGCCGTCGATCAGCGGTACACCGAAGCGCCGGCAGAACACGCCGAACACCGCGTCCTCGGCCATCACCCGCATATCCGCCAACAGCGCCAGCTCCATGCCGCCGGCCACCGCATGCCCCTCGATGGCGGCGATCAGCGGTTTCGCCAGTTGCATCCGGCTCGGTCCCATGGGGCCGTCGCCCTCGGAGTCCAGGCGGTTGCGTCGTGCGCCATCCTCAGCCACGGCGCCCAGGTCAGCGCCGGCGCAGAAGGTTCCGCCTGACCCGGTGAGCACCGCCACCCGCGCCTCTTCGTCCACCTCGAACGCCCGCAGCGCCGCTGCCAGCGCCTCGGCGGTGGGACGATCAACGGCGTTGCGCACCTCGGGGCGGTCGATGATCAGGGTGGTGACGGGGCCGTTCTTCTCGACTCTGACGTTCATGACGGGGCTCCAAGGGCAGGAAAAGAAAAAACCTGTGGGAGCGAATTCATTCGCGAATGGGCTGCGCAGCGGCCCCAATGACTGAACTGCGGCCAGCTTCGCGAATGAATTCGCTCCTACAACAATTGAATTGCCGGTCGCTTCTCCAATGAAAAAGACCGGCAACAAGGCCGGCCTTCAACATAGTGCGTCTCCGGCGGAATGTTCAGCCCGCTGGCGGAACTGCCCCGGTGAACGGCGGGATCAGAGGGCGTACTTCTGCAGGTTGGCCATCATCTCGCGCAGGGCCTCGACGTTGTCCGCCGGGTGGGCAGCGCCTTCGAAGTCGCAGATGGTCTTCCAGTTGGCCGCCACGTCCTCGGCGTCGAAGCCGGCCTTGGGGTCGAAGCCGAAGCCCAGGCTGCGCTCCCAGCGCACCTTGCCGATCCAGCCGCCGCCCACTTCGAACAGGCCGGAGGTTTCCTGGCACTGCTCGCTGCCGAGGAACACCACCAGCGGGCTTACCAGCTCGGGCTTGAGCTGTTCGAACACTTGCGGCGGGATCAGGCCTTCGGTCATGCGGGTGCCGCCGGTGGGGGCGATGGCGTTGACCAGGATGTTGTTCTTGCGGCCTTCGATGGCCAGGTTGCGGGTCAGGCCGTAGAGGCCGAGCTTGGCCATGCCGTAGTTGGACTGGCCGAAGTTGCCGTAGATGCCCGAAGTGGACGAGGTGAAGATGACGCGGCCGTAGCCCTGCTCGCGCATGTGCGGCCAGGCGGCGCGGGTGACTTTGTAGGCGCCTTCGACGTGGACCTTGTAGACCAGGTCCCAGTCGGAGTCCTCCATCTTGTGGAAGGTCTTGTCGCGCAGGATGCCGGCGTTGTTCACCACCACGTCGATGCGCCCGAAGTGATCGAGCGCGGCCTGCACGATCTTCTCGCCGTCGGTCACCGAGTCATGGCTGGCCACGGCGGTGCCACCGGCTTCGCGGATTTCCGCCACCACGCGGTCGGCCGCCGAAGCGTTGGCGCCTTCACCGTGGGTGCTGCCGCCGAGGTCGTTGACCACAACCCGGGCGCCATGACGGGCGAACAGCAGCGCATGGGCGCGGCCAATACCACCACCGGCGCCGGTGACGACTACGACTTTGTCTTCGAAGCGGATTGCATCGCTCATGGGCTGGCTCCTTGGCAGGCCTGGGTATCCGCCGAGTCTCCGGCAGCTCACCCCGGCCCCACAAGAATCGGAACCGCCATGAATGGTGCCCGATAAGGGCGACGTTACTTGATGGGAATGAACAGGGTTCCGCGTGGACGCAGCTTGAACAGCCACCAGTGGTAGCTGTGGCAGAGCAGCGCAAGCAGGGCGGACGCCAGGAGACAGCCGATCGCGGCCAACCAGCTCCACGGGCCCGGATCGCGCAGGATGGCGTAGCCAATGAGACTGAGGCTGCAGATGAACAGCAGGGCCGCAACGCCCGGCCCAAGGGTACGGACGACGGGATAGAGGAAGACCAGGAGACGGAAAAGCATGAGCAGACCTCGATGCTGCCGGGCAGTTTCCGCCCGGCGTTTCAGGGAGGTCCGGATACTAGTGCCACGCCCCGCGGAGGCGGTCTAGGAATGATCCGATTCCGTTGTCAGAGCCGATCCTGAAAAGCCAGATAATGCTCCAGCACCTGCTCCGGCGCTTCGGTCTGTGGATAGTGGCCGATGCCTTCGAGCAGAACGGCGTCCGCATCCGGGATCAGTTCGCGGTAGCGCGCCACCATGTGGGCGCCGGAGATGGGGTCCACCGCCCCGTCGATCACGCGCAACGGCACTCCGCCCTTCTGCATCGCGGCCACCCAGCGGTCGCGCTGCTGGCGCCGTTCGGGAATGTAGTGGATCAGCCGGTGCATGACGGCGGGACCGTCCTGCTCGGCGATCAGTTGCCAGAAGTCGTCCAGCTCCCTATCGCTGGGCTGGGTGTCGGGGCCGAACACCTGGGCGAAGCTGGCGGCCAGCTTGCGTCGCGAGAACAGCCGCCCGACCAGGCCACCGAGCGGGCTCAGCAACAGCTTCTGCACCAGCACCGGCCGGTGGGTTTCCGGGAACAGACCGCCATTGAGGAAGACGCAGCTGGCCAGCTTGAAGCGCCCTTCGTGATGCCGCGCCAGCAACTCCTGGGCAACGCTGTCGCCGTAATCGTGGGCCAGCACGTGCACCGCCCCCTCCACGCCAAGGTGGGCGAGCAGCGCCTGCTTCAGGTCCGCCTGCTCCAGCAGCCGGTAGTCATGGCCGCTCGGCTTGGCCGAGTAGCCAAAGCCCAGCATGTCGCAGGCGATGACGCGAAAGCGCCGGGCCAGGGGCTGCCAGAGGTAGTGCCAGTCCCAGGAGGCGGTGGGAAAACCGTGGATCAGCAGCAGCGGCTCGCCCTCTCCCGCCGTCCAGTAGCGGACGCGCAGGCCCCGGAAGTCCATGTCCCTGGCCTGGGCGCGCCAGTCGCCCAGGGGGATGCCGGACAGCGCCGTCACTGGTCGTATCCGGGCATTTGCTGGTCGAGCTTGCGCAGCAGCGCCGGCCACGGCAGCGCACCGCCCATGCCGGTGGAGGTTTTCATCACGCCGGCGATCATCGCCCGGGCGCCGTCGAGGATCTGCTGCGGGATGTGGATAAGTTCACCACCGCCAGCCTGGGCCATCACCTGGATTTCGCAGGCGCGCTGCATGGTGAACATGCCGAGGAAAGCGTCGGCGATGCTGCCGAAGGCAGTGAGCAGGCCGTGGTTGGGCAGGATCATGAAGTTGGCCTGGCCGAGGTCGGCCTGCAGACGGGCCTTTTCCTCGTGGTGCAGCGCCACGCCTTCGTAGCCGTGGTAAGCCAGGCTGGCGAGCACGAACAGCGATTGCTGGGACAGCGGCAGCAGGCCGTTCTTCTGCGCGGAAACGGCGATGCCGGCCGAGGTGTGGATATGCAGCACGCAGCCCACGTCCGGGCGTACCTCGTGAACCGCGCAGTGGATGGTGTAGCCGGCCGGGTTGATGTCGTAGGGGCTGTCCATCAGCTTGTTGCCGGCCAGGTCGATCTTCACCAGGCTTGACGCGGTGATCTCGTGGAACATCAGCCCGTAGGGGTTGATCAGGAAGTCTTCCGTGCCGGGGACCTTGGCGGAGATGTGGGTGAAGATCAGGTCGTCCCAGCCATACAGGGCGATCAGGCGGTAGCAGGCGGCCAGGTCGACGCGGGTCTGCCATTCGGCGGCGGACACCTTGTCCTTGAGGTTGAGCGACGGGAGGGCTTGAGCGGCGGTCATGGCGGAACCTCGTTGTTGTTGTATGTGCGACGAGTCTAGCCACGGGCCGCCAGGGCGATAGTCGCCTTGGCAGCCAGCTTAATGGCCTTGCGAGTCAGATCAGCGCGGCGACCAGCGGTGCGGCGAAGAGGTTGAGCAGGCCCATCAGCACCATCACCAGACCGGCCACCGTGCCCTCTTCGCGGCCCACTTCCTGGGCCCGGCTGACACCCGCGCCATGGGCGCCGACGCCGAACAGCGCGCCACGGGCCAGGGCGCTCTTCAGGGGCAGCCAGCGAATCAGCAGGCCACCGGCGACAGCGCCGAACACGCCGGTGAGCATGACGAAAACCGCCGTCAGTTCGGGCACGCCGCCGAGGTCCTGGGCGAGCGGCATGGCGAAGGGTGTGGTGATGGAACGCGGCACCAACGACAGGCTCACCTGGGACTCCAGCGCCAGCGCATTGGCCAGGCCCCAGGAGCTGGCGATGGCCACGCCACTGCCGGCCAGCATGCCCAGCATCAGTGCCGGCCAGTGGCGGGCGAGCAAGGCGCGCTGCTGCCAGATGGGCACGGCAAAAGCCACGGTGGCCGGGCCCAGCAACAGCATCAGCCAATGGGTCGCCCCGGCGTATTCGGCATAGGCGGTATGCAGCGGCACCGCAACTGCCAGCAGCAGCGCGGGCACGAAGATCAGCGGCGACAGCAGGTAGCGGCCAGTGCGCTGGTACATCCAGCGGCTGGCCAGGTAGCCGGCCAGGGTCAGCGCCAGCCAGAACCAGGACATGGGCTCAATGTTCATGGCGCATCCTCCAGCGGCACACAGCTTCCACGGTCAGTGAGGTGGCCAGCATCACCAGCAGGGTGCTGGCGCCGATCACCACCAGGATGCGCACGCCGTCCTCGCGCAGCAGTGCGCCGTAGTCCAGCAGGCTCATCAACGCCGGTATGAAGAACAGCAGCATCTCGGCCATCAGCAGGCCGGCTCCCAGTTGCAGCGCCGCCGGTTTCACCCAGCCGCTGGCGAAGGCAGCCAGCAGCAAGCCAAGGCCAATCACACCGCCGGGAATCGGCCAGCCCAACACCGCCGCGAGCTTGCAGCCCAGGGCATAGAGGCCGACCAGGGCAACGAGTTCGGCGGCGAGACGGCTGAGGTGGAGCAGGCGGGAACGGTTCATGGCGGTGACCCTCGGTACTGGTGGCCAGATTAGGTCCGCGCCTATCATCCCAAAAGCGAATTGTTCGACTTGCAGCCATTCGAGATTGGAATAGCCATGGAATTCCGCCAGTTACGCAGCTTCGTCGAGGTGGTCCGCCAGGGTGGTTTCACCCAGGCCGGCAAAACCCTGCACGCCACCCAGTCCACCGTCAGCAAGCAAGTGGCCCAGCTGGAACAGCGCCTGGGCGTGCAGTTGCTGGAGCGCAGCGGCCCGCACCTGCGCCTGACCGACGCCGGCGCGGTGGTGCTGCGCCATGCCGAGGACATGCTGCGCCAGCGCCAGGACCTGCACAGCGAACTGGACGACCTCAGCCAATTGCGCCGTGGCGAGCTGCGCCTGGGACTGCCGCTGCTGGGCGGCGAGGTGCTCTTCGCCGAGCTGTTCGCCCAGTACCGGCGGCGTTATCCGAACATCGTGGTGCGGTTGTTCGAAGGCGGCAGCAAGCTGATGGAAGAAGCGCTGTTGCAGGGTGAGCTGGAGCTGGGTGGCAGCCTCACCCCCAATGACCCCGCGCTGGATTACCAACCCTTCTGCAATGAGCCGCTGGATATCCTCGTGCCCGAGGACCATCCCCTGGCCGGCGAAGAGAGCCTGGCACTGGCGCAACTGGCCGACTCGCCCTTCCTGCTTTACCAGCAGAGCTTCACCCTCAACGACCGCCTGTTGCAGGCGTGCCGGCAGGTCGGCTTCACGCCGCGCGAAGTGGGCCGCAGTGGTCAGGCCGACTTCCTCGCCGCGCTGGTGGCCGCCGGCCAGGGCGTGGTGCTGCTGCCGCGCATCGTCGCCCGACCACTGCAACGCCCGGGCCTGCGTCTGGTGCCGCTGCGCGAGCCCGACCTGCGCTGGGACATTGCCTTCGTCTGGCGACGCGGTGCCTACCTGTCGCGCGCGGCGCAGGCCTGGCTAGAGCTGTTGCGGGAGTATTCGCCGCTAGGGCGAGATGACGAGACCCTGTAGGGGCGAATTCATTCGCCCCTACAGGAAATGCAATGCAGGATCAGATCAGTTCGCGATCCAGTAACGGCCATTCCCGCTGAGCCTGCGGGTCGTCGGACAGCAGGCGAAAGCCGGCGAACTCGAAGCCGGGCGCCACGTTGCAGCCCACCAGGGTATAGGCACCCAGGCAGCGGGCCGCTTGCCAGGCGTGGGCGGGTACGGTGCGCTGGGGCAGGCTACCCTCAGCCACCGGGCCAAGGACTTCCCGGCGCACCTCGGCGGGCGATTCAGCCACCAGCAGTTCCAGCGGGTCGCCTTCGTAGAAGTGCCAGGCCTCGTCGGCATCCACCCGGTGCCAGCGGCTCACACCACCCTGCGGCAACAGGAAGAAGATGGACGACGACGCGGCGCGGCCACCCGGCATTTGGGCGGCCGATTCGAACACCCGGCGATAGAAGCCACCTTCAGGGTGCGGCTCCAGTTTCAGCTCGCGGATGAGGAATTCGGCGCGCGGGTGCATCAGGCTTTCAGCGCTGCGATAACAGCGTTCAGCCAGGGCTCGGCATCCAGCTCGGGGGTGACGGTTTCACTGGCGTCCAGGCGCTGCATCTCCACCACTTCGCGCAGGCCGAGCTCGGCATAGAGTTCGCGCATCATCTCGCCGCCACCGCAGTACAGGTCATAGCTGGAATCCCCCAGGGCGAGGATGGCGCCGGAACGGCCGCGCCAGTTGGGCAGGCGGTCGCGCAGCTCGGCGTACAGCGGCAGCAGGTTATCCGGCAGCTCGCCCATGCCGGTGGTGGCGGTCACGGTGAGCAGCGCTTCGGGGTCGAAGGCGATCAGCTCGTCCAGGCTCACCCGGGGCAGGTAGCTGGCCTCCAGGCCGGCGGCCTTGAGCAGCTTTTCCGCGTGACGGGCGACTTCTTCGGCGGTGCCGTACACCGAGCCGGACAGGATGGCGACTTTCATGAGGACTCCGAACTGAGGGGCGAAATGCCTCGCATTATGCCGCAACTGGCGAGGTCCGCAGGATGCCGTAGACTGCTTCCGGTCAGGTCGGACAGAGCCAGGAACATGATCAACGCCAAGCTGCTGCAACTGGTAATAGACGCGTCCAACGACGGTATCGTGGTCGCCGAGCAAGAGGGTGAAGACAACATCCTGATCTACGCCAACGCCTCCTTCGAGCGCCTCACCGGCTACCTCCGCGACGAAATCCTCTACCAGGACTGCCGTTTCCTCCAGGGCAAGGACCGCAATCAGCTGGGCATCTCCGCCATCCGCCAGGCGATCCGCAATGGCCAGCCATGCCGGCAGATCCTGCGCAACTACCGCAAGGACGGCAGCGCCTTCTGGAACGAGCTGTCCATCACCCCGGTATTCAACGAATCCGACCAGCTCACCTATTTCATCGGCATCCAGAAAGACGTTACCGAGCAGGTGGAAACCCGCCAGCGGGTGCGCGAACTGGAAGCGGAGGTTGCGGCACTCAGATCAGAACTTGCAGAACTCAGGACGTAGGAGCGAGCTCTGCTCGCGAAGCGCGTTGATTAGATCTTTCGCGAGCAGAGCTCGCTCCTGCAACGGGACAACGGCCGGTTCAGGTATCCAGATGCCCGACCAGGAATTGCCGCAAGCGGCGCTGCATCAGGCGCCCCTCGCTGCCGAGGCAAGCCACGGGCGTGCCGTCCAGTTCCTCACTCATCAGGTCGGCGGTCTCGCCAGCCAATGCCAGGGGACAGTCCAGACCCAGGGCCAGGCGATTGAGCTGTTGGCCGAGGTCATCGGCCGGCGGCTGGTTGGAGAACAGCACCAGCGCCTGGGGTTGCAGCTTGTCGCAGACCAACTCCAGTTCCGCTAGGGGCTGGCCCAGGCCGAGCACGTTCACCACCACCTCGCCGCTGCCCAGCAACAGACCGGCCACCAGCAACTCCAGCTCGCGCCCTTGCCCCGGCAAGGGCGCCAGCAGCACCCGCTCCTGCTGGCTATTGCGCGACAGTTGCAGGCGCTGCAGGACGCGGGCGCGCAGGAAGCTGTCGAAGAACACCCATTCGCTGCCGCGACCGAACTCGTCCTGGCGCAACAGCAGTGACTGCCAGACCGGCATCAGCACATCGGCGAACGCCACGTGCAGTGGATAAGTGGAAAACACCTGGCCGTAGACCCGCTCCAGCTCAGCCTCGTCCAGGGTAGCGACGGCGTTGCGTACCTGGGTGCGACGCTCGTTCCACTCCCCCGAAGCCGCTTCCTGGTGGATCGGCGCCACCGGCATCCTGGCGGCGTTGCTGCGAGCCAGCAGCTTGCCCACCTTGCTCACCGAAACACCGCGCTCGATCCAGGCGAGGATGCTGCGCACCGCCTCGACATCCGCCAGGGAATACAGGCGGTGGCCACTTTCGGTGCGGGTCGGCTGGATCAGCCCGTAACGCCGTTCCCAGGCCCGCAGGGTGACCGGATTCACCCCGGTCAGACGCGAAACTTCCCGGATCGGGAAGAGTTCTTCCTGTTTCGGGTCGGCTGCGGCGATGGATGCACCGGATTCGGTCATGGCGTGGGAATCGTCAGGGAAAGGATTCACGCAGTTTAAACCTTGTTGCGGGGATTCCAATCGACCGCAGGCCGCGGCAGGCGCGGGACGACCCACCGGTCATCCTTCCCGCTGGCGCTTTGGCGAAAAACCGGAATAATCCTTGCCTCTTTTTCAGCGCAGCCCACCACCCCGGCGCTGCGTGACGTGCCCCGGCCCTATCCGGGCGGGCACCCGGTTGCAAGGAGATACACGATGTCTGCCGATCCCGTCACCCTGATGGTGGCCCGCCGCGTCGCCCGCGAGCGCTACCAGGACTTCATGGCCTGGCTGCGCGAAGGCGAGCAACTGGCCGCCGACTTCCCCGGATACCTCGGCTCGGGCGTGCTGGCACCGCCGCCGGATGACGACGAGTTCCAGATGATCTTCCGCTTCACCGACGAGCCGACCCTGGCCGCCTGGGAACACTCCGCTTCGCGCCGCGCCTGGCTGGAGCGTGGCACCGGACTGTTCGAGCAGCCCCACGAGCATCGCGCCCTCGGCCTGGACGCCTGGTTCGGCAAGGCCGAGCAGCGGCCGCCGCGCTGGAAGCAGAGCGTGGCCATCTGGTTGGCTTTCTTCCCCGTGTCCCTGGCCTTCAACCTGCTGTTCGGCGGCTGGCTGGGCGACCTGCCACTGGCCCTGCGGATATTCCTCAGCACCCTGGCGCTGACGCCGCTGATGACCTATTGGTTCATCCCGCTTTCCACCCGCCTGCTGGCGCCCTGGCTGCAAGCCAGCCGCCCCTCCCCGGTTCGCGGCGCGGCGGCAGTGCAACCCCGCTGAGACCGGCCCTCCGGCCATTTGTACAAGCCCCACCCCTGGTATAACGTGGTGCAGATCAGGCCGTCTGCACCGCGTCCCGGCCATCGCCCTCAGTACCTCCCGCTTCGAGGCGTCAATGAGCCGACCCGCTCCAATCCTCATCACCGGCGCCAGCCAGCGCGTCGGTCTGTATTGCGCTGAACGCCTTCTGGACGAAGGCCAACCGGTCATCATCAGCTACCGCACCGAACGCGACGGCGTGAGGCACCTGCGCGAACGCGGCGCCACGGCGCTCGCCGCGGACTTTTCCAGCGAAGCCGGCATTCTCGACTTCATCGAAGCGCTCAAGGACTGCACCGACAGCCTGCGCGCCATTGTTCACAACGCATCTGACTGGCTGACGGAAACGCCTGGCCATGAAGCCGACGCCTTCCAGCGCATGTTCAGCGTGCACATGCTGGCGCCCTACCTGATCAACCTGCATTGCGAGGAGCTGCTGCGCCGTAGCAGCCCCGCGGACATCATCCACCTGAGCGACGACGTGGCGCGCCGAGGCAGCGAGAAGCGCGTCGCCTACTGCGCCAGCAAGGCCGGGCTGGACAACCTCACACTGTCCTTCGCCGCCCGCTTCGCCCCCCACATCAAGGTCAACGGCATCGCCCCGGCGCTGGTGATGTTCAATGCCGATGACGATGACGCCTACCGCAAGAAGACCCTGGCCAAGTCGGCGCTGGGCATCGAGCCCGGCCCGCAGGTGGTCTACCAGGGCCTGCGCTACCTCCTGGACAATTCCTACGTCACCGGAACGACCCTGACTCTCAACGGCGGACGCCACCTCAAGTAGGCGCCGCGAGGACTGCCACCATGAGCGATGAACTGGACCTGCATTACCGGGAAATCCTGCGGGGGCTGGGGGAAGACCCTGAGCGCGAAGGCCTGCGCGACACGCCCATGCGCGCCGCCAAGGCCATGCGCTACCTGTGCCACGGTTACGAGCAGAACCTGGACGAACTCGTCAACGGCGCCCTCTTCGCCTCGGACAACGACGAGATGGTGACCGTGAAGGACATCGAGCTCTATTCCCTCTGCGAACACCACCTGCTGCCCTTCATCGGCAAGGCCCATGTGGCGTACATTCCCACCGGCAAAGTGCTGGGCCTGTCGAAGGTCGCCCGCATCGTCGACATGTTCGCGAGACGGCTGCAGATCCAGGAGAACCTCACCCGCCAGGTCGCCGATGCGCTACAGCGGGTGACGGGCGCCGCCGGTGTGGCGGTGGTGATCGAAGCCCAGCACATGTGCATGATGATGCGCGGCGTGGAAAAGCAGAATTCGGTGATGAGCACCTCGGTGATGCTCGGAGCCTTCAGGGAATCCCAGAACACCCGCCACGAATTCCTGAAATTGATCGGACGGAGTAACTAGAGAATGCCGAGACTGGAGCCCGGAATGGCGCGAATCCGCGTCAAGGACCTGCGCCTGCGCACCTTCATCGGAATCAAGGAGGAAGAAATCCTCAACAAGCAGGATGTGCTGATCAACCTCACCATCCTCTACCCGGCCACCGAGGCCGTGCGCGACAACGACATCGACCACGCGCTGAACTACCGCACCATCACCAAGGCCATCATCCGCCACGTCGAAGAGAACCGCTTCGCCCTGCTGGAGCGCCTGACCCAGGAAATCCTCGACCTGGTGATGGCCAACCCCAGCGTGCGCTACGCCGAGGTGGAGGTGGACAAGCCCCACGCGCTGCGCTTCGCCGAATCGGTGTCGATCACACTTGCCAGCCATCGCGAGTAACAGGTCCGCTTCGTCGCTGACCTGTTCAGAGTCGATTGCCGGGGCCAAGGAGGGCTCCTATCATCCCCGCCAGTCCCTCCCGAAAGCCCCAGGAGAATCCTGCCATGACCGAGCAAGAACGCCTTGAACTCGAGGCCGCAGCCTTCCGCAGTCTGGTGCAACACCTGCGTAGCCGCCCCGATGTACAGAACATCGACCTGATGAACCTCGCCGGCTTCTGCCGCAACTGCCTGTCGAAGTGGTACAAGGCCGCCGCCGACGACCTGGGCCTGGAAGTAACGCCAGACCAGGCCCGCGAAGAGATCTACGGCATGCCTTACGCCGACTGGAAGGCCAAGTACCAGAAAGAAGCCAGCGCCGAGCAACAATCGGCCTTCAACAAAGCGAACAAAGAATGAGCAACCTGAACGACTTCCGCGCCCGCCTGCACAGCGACCAGTTCCTCTTCGCCGAGACCCTGGCCTTCATTGCCGAAGGCTACGACTACCAGCAGAGCGCCTTTGCCAACGGCCCGGTGGAAAACGCCGCCGGCCAGAACGAAGGCTCCTGCAAGACCCTCGGCCTGGCCCTGCTGGAAGGCTTCAGCCTGGAAGAAACCCTGCTGGCCTTCGGTGAGCACTACCGCTCCGTGCTGGCCACGCCGGAAGGCAACGACCACGGCAACATCCGCGCCCTGATGGACACTGGCCTCGCCGGCGTTCGTTTCGAGCGCCAGCCACTGCAACGCAAGGCCTGACCCCGCTCAACCGCCCCGTCCGGGGCGGTTTTCTTACGCTTTGGCTTCCGCTTTCTGTCGGCAATGGCTGACAGCATTTTTCTACCAAACGAGTAGGATTCTCATCTGTTGTGGATGCTTGGCCTGATCGCTCCCACACGATTGGCCAGCGACAACACCACTTGCGGAGCGCACGGATGCAGCAAACCCTCGTATGGAAGCCCCTGACGACGTCCGGCGTGGAAAGCCTGCGTCTGTCCATGGATGAACAGGGCATCCACGCCAGCAGCCATCTGGTGCAGAACCGCAACGGCCAGAGCATCGCCGCCACCTACGTGCTGGACAGCGACCCGCGCTGGCGCTTCCGTCATCTCTGGCTGAAGGTGGAAAACCATGGCTCGCGCAGCCTGCGCCTGGAGCGCGATATCCGCGGACGCTGGTTGCTGAACGGCCAGCGCCGCCACGACCTCGACCAGTGCCAGCTGGTGATGCTCTCCGCCACGCCCTTCACCCACACGCCGGCCCTGCAGCGCTGCGGACTGGACACCGGCCAGAGCGAGCAATTGCAGGTCGCCTACATCGATCTGCCGAGCCTGCGGGTGGAAGCCCGCCAGTTGCGCTACCACTGCCTGCGCCAGCAAGCCCAGAACAGCCTCTATCGCTGCGAGGCGGAAGGCCGCAAGGCCATCGAACTCACCGTGGACCGCCAGTCCCTGCTGCTGGAAGCCCAGGGCCTGTACCAGCGCATGAGCGCGCGGACGTTGTCGTTGAATACCTGGGTCTGACGCAGACCTCCCCTGGTTGGGCCAAGCGCAGAGCCGCCCGACCTCAGTGCCCGACTCGAGCCCCGTCGCGTTGGGCTTCGCTGAACTCAGCCCAACCTACGAGATGGGCGCAGACCTCCCCGTAGGTTGGGCCAAGCGCAACGCGGCCCAACGTCGGTCTCCGATGCCATCGAAAAGAAAAAGCCCCGCATTCGCGGGGCTTTCCTCATCAGGCTCTGCTTACTGGCCGTCGAGATAACGCTCGACGTCCAGGGCAGCCATGCAACCCGCACCGGCCGAGGTAATGGCCTGGCGGTAGACGTGGTCGGCCACGTCGCCGGCGGCGAACACGCCGGGGATGTTGGTGGCGGTGGCGTTGCCGTCGCGGCCGCCGTTGACCACCAGGTAGCCGTCCTTGAGCGTCAGCTGGCCTTCGAACAGCGAGGTGTTCGGGGTGTGGCCGATGGCGACGAACAGGCCGTCCACCTTCAGCTCGTCGCTGCCGCCGTCATTGCGCTTCAGGCGCACGCCGGTGACGCCCATGTCGTCGCCCAGCACTTCGTCCACTTCCGCGTTCAGCTTGAGGACGATCTTGCCTTCGGCGACCCGCGCCTTCAGCTTGTCCTGGAGGATCTTCTCGGCGCGGAACGTCTCGCGACGGTGCACCAGGGTCACCTTGCTGGCGATATTGGCCAGGTACAGCGCCTCTTCCACGGCGGTGTTGCCGCCGCCGACCACCGCCACTTCGCGGTTGCGGTAGAAGAAACCGTCGCAGGTGGCGCAGGCGGAAACGCCCTTGCCCATGAACGCCTCTTCCGAGGGCAGGCCCAGGTAACGGGCGCTGGCGCCGGTAGCGATGATCAGCGCATCACAGGTGTAGGTGCCGCTGTCGCCCACCAGGGTGAACGGTTTGCCGGCCAGGTCCACGGCATTGATGTGGTCGAAGACGATCTCGGTCTCGAAACGCTCGGCGTGCTCCTGCATGCGCTGCATCAGCGCCGGGCCGGTGAGGCCGTGGGGGTCGCCGGGCCAGTTGTCGACTTCGGTGGTGGTAGTCAGCTGGCCGCCCGCCTGCATGCCGGTGATCAGCAGCGGCTTGAGGTTGGCGCGGGCAGCGTAGACAGCCGCGGAGTAACCGGCAGGGCCGGAACCGAGGATGATGACCCGCGAATGACGTGCTTCGGACATGGCTGACTCCCGCCCCTTGGGGCATAAAAAGGGGCCACTGCGGCACTTGGGGAAGGCTTTGGATGCAGTGGCCCCGTTGAACAGGGGCTGGCCGTTGTCGACTGGCCAGCAATGGTCGCAAGGTTACCGGGGGGCGCTCGATAGCGGAAATACCCGCTCTCAATCCCGGCCATAGGTGACACCTATTTGCAAAGCCGCGATCAAATTTGTTCCGAGCCTTTTCCAGGCTTTCCACGCCGCCGGCAAAGCCGTTAAGGTCGGCGCGTTTGCAACCTTGAGGGACCACCATGCCTGCACCCGCACTTTCCGGACCGCAGTACCTCGGCGAAGGACTGAAACTGGTTCTCAGCCCCGGACTGCGCCTGTTCGTCCTGCTACCGCTGACCGTCAACCTCCTGCTGTTCGCCGCCCTTATCGGCTTCGCCGTGCAGGAATTCAGCGGCTGGGTCGACGCCTTCATGCCCAGCCTCCCCGACTGGCTGAGCTTCCTCCAGTACCTGCTCTGGCCGCTCTTCGTGCTGCTGGTCCTGGTGCTGGTGTTCTTCAGCTTCACCATGCTGGCCAACATCATCGCCGCGCCGTTCAACGGCTTCCTCGCGGAAAAGGTGGAAGTGGTGGTACGCGGCAAGGACGAATTCCCGGCCTTCAGCTGGGCCGAACTGATGGCGATGATCCCGCGCACCGTGGGCCGAGAGCTGCGCAAGCTGGCCTATTTCCTGCCACGGGCCGCCGCCCTGCTGATCCTGTCCTTCATCCCTGTGGTCAACCTGGTGGCCGCGCCGCTGTGGATCGTTTTCGGCGTCTGGATGATGGCGGTGCAATACATCGACTACCCGGCGGACAACCACAAGCTGGGCTGGAACGAGATGCTCGCCTGGCTGCGGGAAAAGCGCTGGCAGAGCCTGGGTTTTGGCGGCATCACCTACCTGGCGCTGATGATTCCCTTCGTCAACATCCTGATGATGCCCGCCGCCGTGGCCGGCGCGACCCTGTTCTGGGTGCGCGAGGGCGGCGACAAGGCGTTGGTGAAGTAGCTGCTGACGCAGCTCACAACGCCTACAGGCTGAGCCGTAAGTGGACCCCTTTCCTGCTAACTGATACAGAAGGCAGGTACAGAACATGGCCCTTATTGCTCAGCCCTTCCGGCATCCAGACTCAGGTATCTACTACCTGCGACGTGTAGTCCCTGAAGAACTGCGTCCGATAGTCGGTAAAGTTGAAATACGCCGCTCGTTGCGAACTCGTGACTACCGTCAGGCGAAATCAGCCTTCGCTGCCGCATACGCAGATTCGGAGAGGTTGTTTCAGCAGGCCCGTCAGAGGGATCGACAGGGGACAGCGGCTGGCGACCAGACGGAAGCTGTCGAAGACTCCCCTACCCAGCTTCCCATCCCAATCAACACCCCGCTAACCAAACATGCTCCGGCAGCCGCCAACACTCTGAAGCTTTCGCAGGTATTCCAGCGTTATGCCGACTCTCTCGTCCTGGCAAACAAACCCGAGTATGTCCATCGGCGACACCTCATTGATTACGGGCGAGCCGTCGAACGCTTCGTCGAAGCGATGGGCGACCTCAGAATCACCACTATCGATCCGATAGAAGTACAGACCTTCGCTACCCGGCTATCGCAATCCAAGGCAAAGGGTCAGGACAAACCTTTAGCTACCTCAACGGTTCGCCTGACCATCGCCCGACTCTCTTCCATCCTGTCCTACGCAGTGGACTCAGGCATCATCCCGACTAACCCGATCAGCAGCTCGCGTCTCCACAAACGACTCGGTTCAGCGAAACCCAAACGCCGCCTAGACGACGACCGTGGCTACACATGGTCGGAACTGGTGAGGATGTTCAGCCAGCCCGATTTCGCAGCCCTGCGACACCTACAAGGCCGCCCTGGCAACGCTTTGTTCTGGCTGCCCCTGATAGCGGCTTACACCGGGGCGAGGCGTGAGGAAATTGCCCAGCTCTACGTCAGTGATGTACGCCAGCAAGATAACGGCCAATGGTTCATCCGCATCATCGATGATCGTCCCGACAAATCGGTAAAGACCGACAGCAGTCGGCGTGACGTGCCCTTGCATGATGACCTGATTGCGTTGGGCTTCTTGGAACTGGTGAAGGGCAAACAAGCCGATGCTCGCGTATTCCCACAACTGGTGAAGGTAGCTGACGGCTTTGCCGGAATCGTTTCCAAAGGATGGCGCCCACTGACCCAGCGATGGGGTATCTATCGCCAAGGACGCAACCCGCTCCATGCCTTCCGGCATACCTTCAAGACCCTGGCCCGAGAGGTCGGTATCCCGAAGGAAGTCAGCGACTGGATAACCGGACATGCTGCGGAGAATGAGGGGGACAGATACGGGGTCAACCCACTGTCGCGTATGGTCGAGGAGATGCAAAAACTACCGAGCATCGCCAGGGAGGCGGGATTGCTGACGTAGTTCGGTGTTTCGAATTTCCAGATTCACCGGACGGACCAAGGACCAACAGCGGTACTTGCCAATTGCCAGTAATGCGGCTGCTTACTACGCTGAAGTCGTCCTCAGCAAGGAGCGTGACATGGAATTCGTAGAGCGACTGAACGCGTTATCTGCCAAGGTCCGGCAGCAAGGCGGGGCGATTCAAACTGAAGAGGCCACTAAGACCGCCTTCGTAATGCCCTTCATCAACTCGGTGCTTGGTTACGATGTGTTCGACCCTTCCGAGGTGACGCCCGAATACGTTTGCGACATCGGCACCAAGAAAGGCGAGAAGATTGATTACGCCATCCTGAAGAATGGCGAAATTCAGATTCTGATCGAGTGCAAGAAGATCGGGGAGCCACTACACATCAACCATGCGAGCCAGCTTTTCCGCTACTTCCACGTCACCAGTGCCCGAATTTCCATCCTCACCAATGGCCAGGTCTACAAGTTCTTCACGGACCTCGACGCCGCGAACAAGATGGATGACAAACCGTTTCTGGAACTCGACCTGCTCGACGTTGATGAGCATGTCTTGCCTGAGCTTCAGAAGATCACCAAGGCCGCGTTTGATGTTGATTCGATCATCAATGCTGCTGGCGAGCTGAAGTACGTCAGCCAGATCAAGCGGGAGATGGCTGCTCAGTTCAACCAACCTGACGACGACTTTGTGAAGTTCTTCGCGGCCCGAGTTTACGACGGGATCATCACACAGAAGGTGAGGGAGCAGTTCGCCACGCTCACCCGAAAGGCAGCGGCCCAGTTCCTCGGGGATCAGGTTAATGATCGCCTCAAGTCAGCCATGAGCGGAGCCATCCAACCATCGTTTGCGGTAGCCCCGGCGGAGACAACCGTAACTAACGAAGCTGCGAACGAGCAGGAAGAGGATCGGGTTCAGACGACACTGGATGAGCTGGAAGGCTTCCACATCGTCAAGGCGATTGTTCGGGCGGTCGTTGACGCTAAGCGTATCGTTCACCGCGACACGCAGAGCTATTTCGGTGTGCTGCTGGACGACAACAATCGGAAGCCGATTTGCCGCCTCCACTTTAACCGCAGTCAGAAGTACATCGGACTCTTCGACCACGAGAAGAACGAGACTCGGCACCCTATCGCGTCCCTGGACGACATCTACGCCTTTGCGGAACAGCTTAAAGGCACCATCGCTTACTACGAGTGATCCGGTTCCACTGGAAGGGCCCGCTAATCGCGGGCTTTTCCTTTCCACGTTTAGCCAAGGGCTTAACCTACACAACCTCCAACAACCCCGCGTCGTCGTATTTGCTATCCCTGGGCGGATTCAGGCTTGAACGTCAACAGCTTCGGAATGCGAGCTTCACGCAGGTTGGCAATCTGGCGCTCGATGTGAAACTCACCAATCCCGAAGCTCTCCAGGGCACGGCACTCCATGTCCATCCAGAACACGTCAATGGCGTTTACGAACTGGGTTAGGAGTTCCCGGCTGATCTTGATGAGGTCAACAGACGGAGGCACAGCGCCAATGGCCCTTAGTTCGGGAGTGTCCGTCCATTCTGGCCACAGCGAGGGGTGGATATCGTGGAGTTCACGAGCAGACGGACCATCACCGTGGCGACAAACGTTCGCCAAAAGCTGGAGCTTGTTCAACGTGGAGTAGGAGTCGAACGATTCAAGATCAAGGCCGCGAATCTTTCGGAACAGTCCGCCAAGTTCTTTAGGCTTCTCCCCCCAATGAGCCTTTTCCAGCTTTTCGCGGGTGACACCCTCCACGGCCAAGGCGTTAGGGCACGTGAGCAGGTAACGGCGAAAGTAGCGTTCCCACAGCGACTGAATCGACAAGCAAAACGCCGAACTCGTTTTGTTTATCAGCTCGGCGTGATCTAAGGACTCAAATGCCGCTCTGATCTTGTTATCACCGGTAAGCAAGGCATCCCACCTACGCTCCAGGGCGTCCAGCGAAGGCGTCACTACCAAGGCAAGAAAGTCTTGGGCAACAGCCCCGTACTTGCTCGCGTAAACATCGGCAACGGAATGCTTCCACTCGTGGGGTGCTGTCATGGTCTTTCCTGGGCGGGTTGAGATGGCCTCATGTTAACCAAAGGGAAACCAACGGTAGTGTGGTGACAAGCGGCCCGCCCCTACCGGCGTTGGGAGGCTTTCTGCGACACTGGCAGCATTCAGCCAGTACAGGAAACTCGTCAGGAGGCCAGATCATGGGGAAGCCGGAAGATGAAGTGGCCGCCTTTCGGCGGTTCTCCGAGACGTACCAACAGCCGTGCGAACACGCGTGGGTGAACGATCTAGCTATCCGCTGCTTCAGGGATACGGGGGACGGAGATTACATTGCGGCCCGATTGGCCACACGAGCACGTCTCCCTACGCAAGCACTATGGTCGGGATTACAGGCACTGGAGAAGTACCTGAAGTGCATCTTGCTGTTGAATCGAATCAGCACCAAAGAGATTAAACATGACATTTCTAAAGCACTGAACATCATCAACGATAAGCTGTCGTTCAGGATTGCTCTGCCCGAAGCGGAAAAAATCGTGTTTGACCATATTGCTCAATCGGGTGAGGACCGCTACCTCATCGGCTCGTTCCATTTCTTTGACCATGAACTACATGGCCTCGATGCACTAGTGTGGCGGCTGCGACAATACTGCGAACCGCTCGACGTTGAGCATTACAACGACTCTCCTAGTGAGGCGGTGCTAGCGAAGAGCATTGAACGAATCGAGGCCAGATTGAGTGGGCCTGCGGTTGATGGCCACCTCGCTAACGGACGTCTCGAAAGCATTCTCGCAAGCAACGACCCCGCACGCGACGGACTGGTGTGGCGTAATGCGATGTTTGGCGACGGGCAACCAATCCCGGACGCTGACGACGCTGTCCAGCATTTTAAATTGTCCAATTCTCCGCTATGGCTTCGCCCAGAACTTGCCCCCATAGTGAATCAGTGGATTCATTTACCAAAGGGGGTCATTTCAGAGTGCGCGAAATTGGCGAAAGAACGAAAGACGAAGCAGTAGAGGCTTAGTAGGGCCTACCCCTACCGCCAACCCCTGCCCCCCCTGCGGGGCTATGGCTTCCAAATTGCCAGGACGACAAGGACAGTGATCTGTGGGTGACCTTACATACCCCCTGCTAATGCTCATACCAGCACTGGCGTGAGCAGTTCACACCTTGATTGCGTACAGGAAGGCCGCCGGTAAGCACGTGTGGAAGGCGCTCATAATTCTTGATCGTGCACTTACCGTTGTGGTGCTAGTGCTGCTAGTGCTGCTTGCCGTGATCTTTGGTGGTGAATAGACCCTTTTCCCAGACAGCCACCCTGCCCGTCTTGACTACGCTTGCCCACTAGGACAAGTGGGAGGGACGGTGATGAAACGCATCATCATAGGTGTGGCGGGGGTGCTGTGGTGTGCTGGAGCTATGGCGGACGGGAACCAGTTGTTAGCACAGTGCCAAGAAGCGGTGCGGCTGGCTGACGGTGGTGAAATGCGAGACGTCAAATCCTTCTATGAGGTTGGATTCTGCTACGGAACTCTTCACGGCACTTTAACCACACTGGACGCAGTTGGTCGCCAAATGCCACAGATGCAAGTGGTATGCAGACCGGAAGGAGTCATTCCCCACATCCAGTTGGCTCGCATTGTAGTCAAATACCTGAAAGAGCATCCTGAAGACCTTCATGCACACGAAGGGGTGGGAGCCATGATTGCAATGACTAATGCCTTTCCCTGCAAGTAACCCCTGAGCGATTCCAAAATGCTAAAAACCAGTCCCCTTTTCTGGCGGGAATCACAAGGGGTGGGGGTAATGCCCCTGTGGCTGGCAAGGAATATCCGTGAGCTGGATCGCTCGCTGCATGGAGAAGCAAGGTTGCCACGCTCGAATGATAATGTTTCTTAACGGTAAAATATCCGTGAACACCCCTGGAGTAGCCCTGGAAGGCCGTACACGACGCGGAATGTTTACCTGCGGGTGACCTCGCATAAACAACAAAGCCCGCGCTATGCGGGCTTGTGTGGGGTCTATCGACTGGGGTTATGCGGACATGGCCCGTTTAACCTTCTGAACTGTGGTTGTGGAGCAATCCAGCAACTCAGCAATGCGGCGGATGGACTTGTGATCGTTCAGCAGTTCGGCAATCTTGGCGTGCAGTTCCGCGTCAGCCGGACGGCCTTTGTAAACACCCTGAGCCTTACCGTTCGCAATTCCCTCAGCCTGACGACGACGGCGATCTTCGTAATCCTTGCGAGCGACTACAGCGAGCATATCCAGCAGCATCCCGTTAACTGCCGCGATCATGCCCTTGGTGAAAGCGTCCTGATCTTTCTCGGGTTTAAACACTGCGTGGCTCGTGGTTAGGTCCAGGGTGACGATGGTTACTTTCTTCGCCGCGATGATGGCTTTCAGACTTTCCCAATCCTCAGCGTTCAGGCGAGACAGTCGGTCAACCTGTTCAGTTAGGAGTACGTCACCCGGTTGGCAATCTTCCAGCAGGCGGAACAACTCCGGGCGCTGGAGCTTGGCGCCGGATTCGTTCTCCAAGTAGAAGCTGGCGATCCGATGGCCGTGGCTGGCTACGAAGTCAATCAGCGACTGTTTAGCACGGCTGGCGTCTTGCTCACTGGTGGAAGCTCTGAGGTAGGCCCGGATAAACATGGCTGAAGCCCTTTGTGTCAGTTTGGGTGTATCACATTCTACCGTATCAGTTTGAATCCGAAAAGCCCATTTAGTGACACGGATTCCGGCGCGTATTGCTGTGGTGTGTCAGGTGTACCCGAATTGACACGGGCCTAACTCCCTTCCTTACCGCTTGAAAAGGCTACCCCTGCCAGGGGCTGACCAGCTTCCGGCTGCCCGTCCGCTTGCAATTGTCCGAATTTATTATGGGCACCAGTCTAATCAGCTCCGTACTTGTGAAAGCCCGGAGCGAATTTTGTTTACCGGGAGCGAATTTGAAAATCAGGCACGGATTCACCGTTAGTTAAACAACACGCTGCCCTAAGCCCAGGAATAGCTGGTTCCAGGGAAACAACGCTGAATCCGGCCCGATCACACCACTACGCCAAGCGCCTGTTATCCTGACTGTACCCCCACTAGGACACGGACTGGCCCATGAATGGACGAACCATGAAGGTTATTTACAAGATCACCTACCCGAACGGGAAGATTTACGTTGGCAAAGACCTAACCGGGACGCTGACCTATTTCGGGAGTGCGGATAGCAAGCTGATTGAGCAGGACTTCACTGCGGAAGAAAGACGCGACTTTACCGTTCGCAAGCAAATTCTGTGGGAGTCGGAAGATGCTAGCGACAAGGAAGTGAACGTGAAGGAAGTCGAATTTATTAGCGAACTGAAGGCCAACGACCCAGCCATTGGCTACAACCGCTGGCCAAGGCTCAAATCTTCGGAGTGATTGTTTCCGCAGCTTGAAGGGGGCTTACTCTAACGGGGCTAGCTGATCGAGTAGAGTAGGCCAGCGACTACGCTCTGCAGTCAGGGATCAGTGAACACATCTAGAATGGACTTAGCTTGTAGGACACGAGATGCAAACTATGCAGCCATGCTTGAGCGAAGCGAGACGCTGCATACGGTTACCCGCTCTCTATGCGTGCAGTAGGTGCGTATCAAGTCCATGATGTTGCCATCATGCGTTGAAGGATACTTTCCCATAGAGCGCCCTATTAGAAGGCGAGCCGGAGTACAAGTGTACCAATCCCCGGCCCACCGAATGCTTATGTTTGTAACCAATGGTCTCCCGACCAGCACTACCATCAAAGCCCTTTCACTTACTTGGCGGGGTATTCGAGGGGCTGCTCGCCCCCGCCTCTGGCGCCCCTTCCGGGGTCGGGAGGTTGGCCCTGCTAGGGCGATTAAACTCTCTGTGTGATGCGTATCGTCCAAATGACCGAAGGTCACAAGTTGGATACATTGACAAGCTCTAGTATCCACAGAGCGAGTAAGCCTGATGCGGCTCTCCCTGCGGTAAATCAACACCGCATCTACTATAATAAGGAATTTATTAACCCCCTTGCAGCACTAGGGCTGCAGTGTAATTTCTGTCGTAACTTTTCCCGGAAACTTACGCAAAGCTACGCTGCCTCCTGTCTGTGTCGCTGGTATTGTTCTAGATTGAACAGCGCTTCCTGTACCAGAGCATCCACAATCGCCTTCCCGTCTGGCTTGTACCAAACTTCAGTAGCGGCTTCCTGCTGCCTGTCGTAACCTCGGAATATCAAGAATGGTGCTATCGCCACCTTGATTTCTCCGACTCGCATCTGACTATTACTTGAAGTAGAACAACGGATAAGCCCCTTACCTGAAAGAATCTCCAGCGTTTTCATCAAGTTGGACGGGGAAACACCTAATGACTTCGCAAGTCCACTCCGAGAGTCAATGATCAAATTTCTGTACTGCACGAGCCCCAGTAGCTTTACCAGAAGTTTCATCATTGGCTCACTAATCCGGTAATCACCTTCCTTCCTAAAGTGCATGCCGAGTGCCAAGTCTTGTGCGCTGCGAAGGTTTCCGATTGTTGGCTTTGGAAACTTCCTAAGATCCACGTGACTCTTCAGGTAGGCCTTCCATTCATCAACACTTCCGCACTCCTCCGGGGCGACAGACGGGAATCCCTCATCAGGAAAAATCGGAATTTCCGAATAGTATTTTCCAAGGATTTCACCGGTTTCTTTGTCAATTGAAAAACCATCTTCCTGAACTGTTCTTTTATCAAATATTAAAAATCGCGCATCTACCATTCTTGCTTAACCCTAGCTGGTGGTGTTTGTGTTTCATTTCGATACTCCGTGTGATTTACGGGAGATGACAGAACCCCACAGACAGACTTACGCATCACTGCGATGAGTTGCATGAAGAGGGAACTGCTTTGGAAATCCGCCCGGAATTGGACAGGCTGGCGATTATAGCAGCGAACTTTTCCGATTGGAATAATCCGACCTAAATTGTTATTTCTAAAATAAGAAAACGAATTTTAAATTGCGAAAACAGGGAGGGGTAATTGGGCAGGCTTAACCTTACCGGTGGCAACCTAACGTAATTATTGTTTTCCAGGGTGGAAAGATGTGTTTTTTAGAATTATGAAATCTTTCTGTTAGCTGTTTCGATGCCTGCTTCTGCATATTTTTTGAACAACAACTTGCCATGCCTGCTAAAACCGCCCAGGCTGCGATTTGAGCGATTTTCAGCACTCGACATAGTAAGCCTAAGGTCGGAGCGAGATCGCCGCGTATACGCGACTCCAAGAGGGGTGCGAACTCGTCACAGTTGTTAAACAACTACCAATCGCCATCGATTGTTCGGTGTATGGCACCAGCAGTAGAGAATGTCCCCACAGGAACACGTCAGGTGGACCATTCGCCTGATACACTTCGGACGATTCCCTTGGAAAGGGGTCGCTTATGACGCGGACTGTAGCGGTGCAGGTCGAGGTCACCCGACCATCGACTACCCGGCGGACAACCACAAGCTGGGCTGGAACGAGATGCTCGCCTGGCTGCGCGAGAAGCGCTGGCAGAGCCTGGGTTTTGGCGGCATCACCTACCTGGCGCTGATGATTCCCTTCGTGAACATCCTGATGATGCCGGCTGCCGTGGCCGGCGCGACGCTGTTCTGGGTGCGCGAGCAGGGCGACCTGGCCTTGCAGAAGCAATCCAGTCAGGTGATGCGCTGAGTGCAGGCGAGCTACTGACTGGTAGGAGCGAGCTTGCTCGCGAACGGGCAAGCACGATGCTTCGCGAGCAAGCTCGCTCCTACAGATAGTCCGAACTCGGAGCAGCTGCAGCTCAAGCCTGGATGCTGATCGGATTCTCCCGCGCTTGCGGCTCCTCCTCCGCTTCCTGGGCCTGCATTTCAATCTCCTGCTGGAAGCGCTCGGCGATTTCCTTCTCCACCGCTTCCTGCATGCCGCTCCTTCAAGGGGGTTCCGCGCACTGGCACTCAAGTACCATGCCCGTTCCACGCCTCGCCCCCGGAAGTTACGTCATTCAGCGGTCATCCAGCTGTCACACGGGCTACATCGCCAGTACCGACACTGGCGTCATGACCATAGCGCCCCTGTACATCTCGCTGATCAGCGAAACCTTCCTGCCCGAAGTCAATGGCGTGGCCAATACCCTTGGCCGCCTCTGCGACGGCCTGCGGACCGCCGGCCACCGGCTGCAGCTGGTGCGTCCGCGCCAGTCCTGCGACCACGGCCGCAGGAGCGACGATGACCTGCTGCTGATTCGCGGCTGGCCGCTGCCGGGCTACCCCGGCCTGCAATGGGGCCAGTCCTGCCTGCACAAGCTGTTGCGCCGCTGGCGTCAGCGCAAACCGGATGTGCTCTACATCGCCACCGAAGGCCCGCTGGGCTTCTCCGCCCTGCGCGCTGCACGGCGCCTGGGAATTCCGGTGGTGAGCGGCTTCCACACCAATTTCCAGCAGTACACCGGCCACTACGGCGCCGGCCTGCTGACCCGGTTGCTGACCAATTACCTGCGCTGGTTTCACAACGCCACGCGGCTGACCCTGGTACCCAGCGTCAGCCAGCTGCAGGACCTCACCCGGCGCGGCTTCGAGCGCCTGCAACTGCTGTCCCGCGGAGTGGACGGCCAGTTGTTCAACCCTGCCCGCCGCTGCCCGGACCTGCGTGCGCAGTGGGGAGCAGGTGAGCAGGACATCGTGGTGATCCATGTCGGTCGCCTGGCTGCGGAAAAGAACCTCAGTCTGCTCGGCGACACGTTTCAGCGCCTGCAACAGCGTTATCCACAGCAGAACCTGAAGCTGGTGGTGGTGGGCGATGGCCCCCAGCGAACGCAGCTCCAGCGTGCCCTGCCTGAAGCCATCTTCTGCGGCGTTCAGCGCGGCGAGGAACTGGCACGGCACTACGCCTCGGGGGACCTGTTCCTGTTCCCCAGCCTGTCGGAAACCTTCGGCAACGTCGTGCTGGAAGCCCTGGCATCCGGTCTTGCGGTGGTGGCGTTCGACCAGGCCGCCGCTGCCCAGCACATTCGCCATGGGCACAACGGTGCGCTGGCCCTGCCGGACGAGCCGGGCAGCTTCGTCGAGGCCGCCACCTGGCTGCTGGAAGACCCGGAATGCCTGCGCCGCGTGCGCCTCAATGCGCGGATGCACGCCGGACGCCAGGGCTGGGAAGCCATCGTCCAGCAATTCGAGCAATACCTGCTGCACGCGCGCCGCCCGGAACTGGAAACCCCAGTCGGCAGCACCCTGCCCCCGCAGGCTTAAGAGAAAGCGGCAGGGGGCGCGGCGTAGGCCAGGCTCAATGCGCCAGGTCCAAGGTTGATCGCTCCCGTTGGACTGAGCATTGCCAGATGCAGTGTCACACCCCGCTCTACACAGGCCGCCTCCAGTTCGGCGAAGCCTGGCAGGTCGCGAACCAGCGATAGCTCCCCGGCAAAACTCATGCACAACTGCGGCGCTAGCAACTCTCCGGAAAGCACCCGCGAGCGGGCGTGAGCAAACAGTTTTTCCGCCGCCTTGTCGAAGCTGGGTGCCAGGGATACGGGCTTGTCTTCGCCCTGCAGCACGCTGATCACCGGCTTCACGTCCAGTAACGACCCCAGCCCCAGTGCTGCCCCGCGTAGGCGATCGAGCAGGCCGCTGCGCTCGCCCTTCTGGAAGCCACGCTGGCGCAGATGCCCGAGGTCGTCAGGCAGCAGGAACGTGCAGACCTGCCCGGACAACTGCTCCAGCCGTGTCCGCACGGCGTTGGGATGGGCGCCATCGCCAATCAGCCGCATGGCCTCGGCGGCCAGCACGGCGGTGCCGGCGAAGATGTTGCCGCCATCCACCACGCGCATCGCGAAGTGTCCGGCCACGCCAGCCGCTGCGCGGCGGTCGCGGTAGCGCTGGAGCAGGCCGAAAGAGGCCTGGGTGGCGTGCTCGAAGATCGGGCTGCGCTGGGAGGAGATGGTCAGGCAGATCACGTGGTCATAGCGGGTGACCAGCTCCTCCAGGAACCACTCCTGCATCTCCATGACCTGCAGCGGCTCGCTGCGATCCGCCGGCCCGGCCTTGGGCAGCAACTCGCTGTAGAAGGCCTGGGTGGCCTGGGGTACACGACGGTCCACCAGCGAATGCTCCCCCAGCCGGATGCGGATGGGCAGCACCGGGATGCGGTGCTTCTGCAGAAAGTCCTGGGGCAGGTCACAGGTGGCATCCACTACCAGGCCAATGCGCATGGGTTACTCCTTCGGCCGGTGTGCCGGCGCTTGTTGTGATGCGCGCACAGTGCCGGGCGAAGATGGAGGTGTCAGCCCAACTGAAAGAGGGTTTGAGGGGAAGTCCGAGCGGGATTGGCTGCTCTCAACCCTCACCCCAGCCCTCTCCCAGAGGGAGAGGGAGCCGTCCGTGCATGATGGGTACTGCGTGCCAGGCGCGAGTCACCCCTCTACCGCTTGCGGGAGAGGGGCCGGGGGAGAGGGTAGCTGAGCACGACACGCATACAAAAAAGCCCCGCCTAAGCGGGGCTTCTTCATACCAGTGCCTTACACCAGGCTACCCAGCGCATCCCGGCTGAACGGCAGGATGTCGTGCATGCGGCCTTCGCGCACTTTCACCGCCCAATCCGGGTCCACCAGCAGGGCGCGGCCCACGGCGACCAGGTCGAACTCTTCCTTGTTCAGGCGCTCCAGCAGGCCTTCGATATTGGCCGGCTGGGCGACCTTGTCGGTCTTGACCATGAACTGCAGGAACTCACCATCCAGGCCGACGCTGCCAACGGTGATGGTGGGCTTGCCGGTGAGCTGGCGGGTCCAGCCGGCCAGGTTGAGTTCGGAGCCTTCGAATTCCGGCTCCCAGAAGCGGCGGGTGGAGCAGTGGAAGATATCCACACCGGCATCGGACAGCGGCTTGAGGAACTCACCCAAGGCCTCGGAGGTGGTCACCAGGCGCGCGGTGTAGTCCTGCTGCTTCCACTGGGAGTAGCGGAAGATGATCGGGTAGTCCGGGCCGACGGCGGCGCGGATGGCCTGGATCACTTCGATGGCGAAGCGCGAGCGGTTGGCCAGGCTGCCACCGTATTCGTCGGTGCGCTGGTTGGTGCCTTCCCAGAAGAACTGGTCGATCAGGTAGCCGTGGGCGCCGTGGATTTCCACGCCGTCCATGCCGATGGCCTTGGCATCACGGGCGGCCTGGGCGTAGGCGGCGACCACTTCCTGGATGTCGTCCTTGGTCATGCCGTGGACTACGACCTGGCCGTCCTTCACTTTTTCCGTCGGGCCATAGCCGGGAACGCTGGCGTCCGGCTCGGTGCCCAGGCGACGCACGTTACCCACGTGCCAGAGCTGCGGAACGATGCGACCGCCTTCGGCATGCACGGCATCCACGACTTCCTTCCAGCCGGCCAGCGCGTCTTCACCAAAGAAGCGCGGTACATGGGGATAGCCGTTGGCGGCCTTGTGACCGATGGTGGTGCCCTCGGTGATGATCAGGCCGACGCCCGCAGCGGCGCGGCGACGGTAGTACTCCACCACCTTGGCATTGGGCACGCCGCCCGGGGAGAACGAACGGGTCATCGGCGCCATCACCACGCGGGTGGGCAGTTCCAGGCCGCCGAGGCGGAAGGGTTCGAACAGGGCTTGTACGGGAGCGGTCATGGGTTCTCCTGTGGCCGGCCATATGACCGGTCGTCTCGGTTTCAAGGCATTGAAAAATCAGGCCCGGAGCAGCAGTTCCAGGCGGTCGACGAATGCGTTCATGGGGGCGGTGCCACCGCCTACCTTCAGGCGCGTGAGCACGCCCTGCCAGGCGTTGGCGATGAAGGCGGCGAGGTTGGCGCAGTCTTCATCGGCCGGCAGCTCGCCAGCGGCCACGGCTTCTTCCAGGCAAGCCTGGAGGATGTCCACCGAGCCCTGCAGGATGCTTTCCACCTGCTCGCCGATAGCGGGCGAGAGTTCGGCCATCTCGTAACCGAGGCTGCCGATGAAACAGTGGTATTCCGGTTTCTCGCGCCCGGCGAAATGCGCCAGCAGCTCGCGGTAATAGCCGAGGATGCGCTGGCACGGGCTCAACGCCGGGTTACCCAGGGCCTGTGCATAACGATCCAGTCGTGGCAGGTAGAGGTACTCCAGCGCCTGCACGGCAAAGTCTTCCTTGCTGGCGAAGTAGTGATAGAAGGAGCCCTTCGGGATACCCGCGGCCTGGACGATTTCCTGCACGCCGGTGCCGTGGTAGCCACGGCGGGTCATCACCTGGGAGCCCTTGGCGAGAATGAGGTCGCGTTTGTCGAGTCGGATACTGGTCATGGCGGCGAGCATATGACCGGTCGTCTCGCCATGCCCAGCACTATTGATCGGCGTGATTGGTTACTAAAAGCGCGGGGAGATACTGCCGGGGAGGAAATGTAGGAGCCAGCTTGCTGGCGAACGTCCCAGATGAGGCATTCGCCAGCAAGCTGGCTCCTACGGTCAAGCGTTCATGAGTGCGGGGGTTGGATCAGGCCAGGGCCTTTTCGACAGCCTGGATCAGCGCGGGATCGTCCGGCGCGGTGCGCGGCGAGAAGCGCGCCAGTACGCGGCCGTCCTTGCCGACGAGGAACTTCTCGAAGTTCCAGGTGATCTCGCCGGGGAACTCGGCCCCCTCGCCTGCCAGCAGGCGGTACAGCGGGTGACGTGCCGAGCCGTTGACCTCGATCTTGCTGCCCAGGGGGAAGGTCACGCCGTAGTTCAGGCTGCAGAACTCGCGGATCTCGTCCTCGCTGCCCGGCTCCTGCCCGGCGAACTGGTTGCAGGGAAGGCCGAGCACGGTAAAGCCCTTGTCGCGGTACTGCTGGTAGAGCTTTTCCAGCCCGGCGTACTGCGGGGTCAGGCCGCATTTGGAGGCGACGTTCACCACCAACACCACCTGGCCCTTGTACGGCGCCAACGGCAGGTCCTGACCGTCGAGCGCGCGCAAATTGAGGTCGTGAAACGCACTCATGACTGACTCCTCGAAAATCTCAGGGATTTCACAGCAGACAAAAAAGGCGCCCCGGGGCGCCTTTTCGGTTTTATCAGCTTAGCAGCCGATTCGCGATTTGCCGGGGCGGCAGTCGCGGACGACCGGTCAGTGGTGGTGACCGCCTTCGCCGTGGATGTGGCCGTGAGCGATCTCTTCGTCGCTGGCATCACGCACGGTAACGACCTTGACCTTGAAGTTCAGGCGCTGGCCGGCCAGCGGGTGGTTGCCGTCAACGGTGACGTCGTCGCCGTCGATGTCGCGGATGGTCACGATCTGCATGCTGCCGTCCGGGCCGGAAGCGTGGAACTGCATGCCGACTTCCAGTTGATCGACGCCTTCGAACATGGCGCGGTCCAGGGTGGCAACCAGCTCGGCGCTGTATTCGCCGTAGGCATCTTCCGGCTCGACGGCAACGTTCAGCTCGTCACCGACCTGCTTGCCTTCGAGGGCGCGCTCCAGGCCAGCGATGATGTTGCCGGCGCCATGCAGGTACACCAGCGGGGCGCCGCCGGCGGAACTGTCGATCACCTCACCGGCGTCGTTGGTAAGGGTATAGTCGATGGACACGGCCTTGTTGGCGGCGATCAGCATGGTGCGAGACCTTCTGGAATGAATGATGAAAGCGCAAGTTTAACCGCGCGGCCGGTCGATTGCGACCCGAACGCTGACGGGCGGCCCCGGCTCGTCGGCTACAGGCAAGACGAAGACGGTCACTGGGTGGCGGTGCTTTCCTGCGGCCATACTCAGCACTTGCGGCACCAGCCGCCCTGGCAGTCACGCGCCTGGGTGCTCGACCCCGAACTGCGCGCTGCCCAGCTGGGTCGACTCTTCCCCTGCGGCTGGTGCGCCCAGGGCCTGGCGCCCGAGTCCACTGAGGAAACCTGATGCCCGCACGCAACATCCTGGTGATCCACGCGCGCAAGACGTCGCTGCGCTTCGCCCTGATCAACGAAGCCCACAGCCAGTTCATCCTCCACGGCATGGCCGACGGACTCGGCAGCCGCGACGCGGAATTGCGCTGGCAGCGCGGCGGAGACAAGGACAGCCTGATGATCCCCAACGCCGACCACCGCGCCGCGCTGTCGCAGCTGCTGCCCATCGTCCAGGGCGCCGCCGGCGGCAAGCTCCACGGTGTCGGCCACCACGTGCTGCACGGCGGCGAGCTGTTCACCTCCGCCTGCCGGGTGGACGCCCTGGTGGTCCGCCGCCTGCAGGCCCTGGTCCCATTGGCGCCGCAGCAGATGCCGGCCAGCCTGGTGGGCATCGACGCCGCCATGCACCTGCTGCCGAACCTGCCCCATGTCGCGGTGTTCGACACGGCCTTCCACCAGAGCATGCCCGAGCACGTCTACCGCCTCGCCCTGCCGGACGCCGTCTACCGCGACCACGGCCTGCGCCGCTATGCCTTCCACGGCAACAGCCACCGCTATGTCAGCCGCCGCGCTGCCGAACTGGCCGGGCTTTCCCTCGGTGACAGCTGCTGGCTCTCCGCCCATCTGGGCGAGCACTGTTCCACCTGCGCCATCGTCAACGGCCAGAGCCGCGACGCCAGCATGAACCTGGTGATGGCGAGGCGCAGTGGCGACATCGACCCGCACCTCTACACCCAACTGCACCGCAGCCTCGGCTGGAGCCTGGAGAAGATCGACCAGGTGCTGCGCCAGGAAAGCGGCCTGCTCGGTCTCTCGGAACTGGCCGGCGACATGCGCAGCCTGGAGACGGCCCGCGACCAGGGCCACGCGGGCGCCACCCTGGCCATCGAAGTCTTCTGCTATCGCCTGGCCAGGACCCTGGCCGCTGTTGGTTGTGCGCTGCCGCAGCTGGACGGGCTGATCTTCACCGGCGAGATCGGCGAGAATTCACCCCTTGTGCGCAGCCGCACGGTGGATCACCTGAAGCTGCTCAACCTGGCCATCGACCGCGAAGCCAACGCACGCTGCGTGCGCGGCGTCGCCGGGCCCATCCACAAGCGCGGCCATCCGCGCGTGCTGGTGGTGCCCACCAACGAAGAACGCCAGATCGCCCTCGACACCCTGGCCCTGCTCGCCTGAACCGCCTTTGCCAAGGAGCACCATGCACTGCTTTTTCATCGCCCCGACCGGTTTCGGCGTCGGCCTCACCTCCACCAGCCTGGGCCTGGTGCGCGCCCTGGAGCTGGCTGGCCTGCAGGTCGGCTTCCTCAAGCCCGTGGCCCAGCCACACCCCGGCGACCTCGGCCCGGAACGCTCCACCGAACTGGTGGCACGCACCCACGGCCTGAAGCCCCCGATGCCGCTGTCCCAGTCCCATGTCGAGCGGATGCTCGCCGACGGCCAGCTGGAAGAACTGCTGGATGAGATCACCGGCCTGTTCCACCAGGCGGCCGAAGGCAAGGACGTGGTGATCGTCGAAGGCATGGTGCCGACCCGCCATGCCAGCTACGCCGCGCGGATCAACTTCCACCTGTCCAAGAGCCTCGACGCCGATGTGATCCTGGTGTCGGCGCCGGAAGACGAAAGCCTTTCCGAACTGTCCGACCGCCTGGAGATCCAGGCCCAGCAATTCGGTGGCCCGCGCGACCCGAAAGTGCTCGGGGTGATCCTCAACAAGGTGCGCGACGAAGAGTTCACCCGCCGCCTCAAGGACCAGTCGCCCCTGCTGCGCGGCGACGACTTCCGCCTGCTCGGCAGCGTGCCCTGGCTGGATGAGCTGAACGCACCGCGTACCCGCGACGTCGCCGAATTGCTGCAGGCGCAGGTCATCAACGCTGGCGATTACGACCAGCGCCGGGTGCAGAAGATCGTGGTCTGCGCACGCACCGTGCCCAACACCGTGCAGCAGCTCAAGCCGGGTGTACTGGTGGTGACGCCGGGCGACCGCGACGACATCATCCTTGCCGCGAGCCTCGCCGCCATGAACGGTGTACCGCTCGCCGGCCTGCTGCTTTCCAGTGACATCCAGCCCGACCCGCGCACCCTGGAACTCTGCCGTGGCGCCCTGCAAGGCGGCCTGCCGGTGCTGGGCGTGGCCACCGGCACCTACGACACGGCGACCAACCTGAACCGGATGAACAAGGAAATCCCGGTGGACGACCGCGAGCGCGCGGAGAAGGTCACCGAGTTCGTCGCCCGCAACCTGGACCTCGACTGGCTGCGCGCCCGCTGTGGCGCCCCCAGCGCGAGCCAGCGGCTGTCGCCTCCGGCCTTCCGCCATCGCCTGATCCAGCAGGCGCAGCTCGCCGGCAAGCGCATCGTCCTGCCCGAAGGCAGCGAGCCGCGCACCGTGCAGGCAGCCGCCGCCTGCCAGGCTCGTGGCATCGCCCATTGCGTACTGCTGGCCCGGCCGGAGGACGTGCACGCGGTGGCCCGCGCCCATGGCATCGAGTTGCCCGAAGGCCTGGAAATCCTCGATCCGGAACGTGTCCGTGAACGCTACGTGCAGCCCATGGTGGACCTGCGGCAGAACAAGAGCCTGAACGCGCCGATGGCCACCGCCCAACTGGAAGACAACGTCGTGCTGGGCACCATGATGCTGGCGCTGGATGAGGTGGACGGCCTGGTGTCCGGCGCCATCCACCCCACCGCCAACACCATCCGCCCCGCGCTGCAGTTGATCAAGTCGGCGCCCGGCTACCGCATCGCCTCCTCGGTCTACCTGATGCTGTTGCCGGAACAGGTGGTGGTCTACGGCGACTGCGCGGTGAACCCCGAGCCCGATGCCAACGACCTGGCGGAAATCGCCCTGCAAAGCGCGGATTCGGCCGAGGCCTTAGGGATCGTCCCGCGGGTGACGATGATCTGCGATTCGCTCGATGAGGCTGCGCTGGCCAAGGTCCGGGAAGCCGCCCGCCTGGCCCGCGCCGCCCGCCCCGAGCTGACCATCGAAGGCCCCCTGCCCTACTCCACCGCCGCCCGGGAGGGCAGCACCACGGTCTTCGTCTTCCCCGACCTCGCCACCGGCGATGCCGCCTACAAGGACGCCCAGCAGAGCCACCCCGTGGTGAGCGGCGGCCTGATGCTGCAAGGCCTGCGCAAGCCGGTGAACGACCTGCCGCGCAATGTCCTGGTGGACGACATCATCCACACCATCGCGTTGACGGCGATACAGGCGGCGTGCAGTAACGAAAGCTGAGCCGTTGTAGGGGCGAGTTCATTGGCTATGTCTTCGTTAGCCTTTGCAGTGTTGAAGGGTCCCTCTAACACGGGACTTTCAGGCGTTTGCGCAAGCCTGAGACAACCCTCACCCCCGCCCCTCTCCCAGAGGGAGAGGGGTGACTCGCGACGGCTAATCCAAAGTTGTCCTGAAGCCCACTCAGGCTGAATCTGAGCAGAAGCGGTGGGGCGGGGACTCCGCCCCGTCAGGAGGCCGAGCGGAATCGTTGTGGAGGGGGACGAGCGGCATGGATGCCGCGAGAGGCGTGTGGGGCCATGGATGGCCCCTCTCGCCGTGCCCCCGGAACAACGATGTAGGGAGGGCACCCCGGCGAAGCCGGGGCCGGATGCAGGGGCAAGCGCTTTTGGTTACTTTTCTGGCGTTTGAGAAAAGTGACTCGCCGGGAGGCGAAACCAGAAATATCCGCAGAACTCGGTAAGCAGCCTGGCTCAGCGGTGCTAGCAACACCCAGCACAGACATAGCCAATTCATTCGCCAAGCAGGCCGCAGGTCTGCCCTGATTCACCGCAGAGGGGCTGCTGCGCAGCCCATAGCGAATGAATTCGCCCCCACAGAAGAGCGAATAGCTGTACCTGTGAGCAACCTCGACCACCCGGTCACCCTTCGCGCTTGCAGTTGAGTGAACAACCGTTAACCTTTGCCACCATTCTGCCCGCCGTCAGGGAACGTAGCGGGCCCGTCCATAACGAGGTGGCCATGACCACCCCACGGTGAGGCTCCATCCCTTTCATGCTCAGCTTTATCCCCTCTCCCCTGCTCGGTGTCCTGGCGGCGCTGCTGCTGGCCCTCAACACCCTGTTCTGGTGCGTGCCGCTGTTCGCCGTCACGCTGCTGAAACTGCTGCTGCCGTTCCGTGCCACGAAGGGCGTGCTGAACTGGGCCGCGAGCTTCATCGCCGAAGGCTGGATCAGCTGCAACAAGGCGTGGATGCGCCTGGTGCGCGACACCCGTTGGGACGTCGACGGCCTGGCCGGGCTGGACTATCAGCACAGCTACCTGGTGACCAGCAATCACCAGAGCTGGGTGGATATCCTGGTCCTGCAGCACCTGTTCAACCGCCGCATCCGCCTGCTGCGCTTCTTCCTCAAGCAGGAACTGATCTGGGTCCCGGTGATCGGCCTGTGCTGGTGGGCGCTGGATTTCCCCTTCATGAAGCGCTACTCCAAGGCCTACCTGACCAAGCACCCGGAGAAGAAGGGCAAGGACCTGGAAACCACCCGCCGTACCTGCGCAAAATTCCGTGACAACCCGGTGGGTATCTTCAATTTCCTCGAAGGCACCCGCTTCACCCGCGCCAAGCACGATCAACAGGGTTCACCCTTCCAGTACCTGCTCAAGCCCAAGGCCGGCGGCATCGCCTTTGTGCTGGATGCCATGGGCGAGCAGCTGCATTCGCTGGTCAACGTCACCATCCACTACCCGGACGGCAACCCGAACTTCTGGACCCTGCTGACCGGTCGCCTGCGCCAGGTGGTGGTGCGTATCGAGAAGCTGGATATCCCCCGCGAGTTCATTGGCAAGAACTACGACCAGGACGAGCAGTACCGCCTGGCCTTCCAGCAATGGGTCAACCGCCTGTGGGAAGCCAAGGACGCCCAGCTGGCGAAACTGCACCAGCAATTCCCACCGGCCTGATGCCGGATACGAAAAGCCCGCCGATTGGCGGGCTTTTTCTTTTCACACATCTATGCGGTCTGTAACACCTCATCCACCTGGAGCAACGGCGCCAGGTTGGTGTAGTTGGCAATATCGGCGCTTATCTCGTCGCCGTTCAGTTCCAGCGTGCTGCGCAATTCCTCCACCGACAGTACCCAGAAATTGGCCATGCAGATGAAAGGCGCCACCGCGCCATCCGCTGAGGCCAGCCCCTTGCGCACTTCGATCTTCACCAGGTTTTCGCCGATCAGGCGGGACAGGAGCGGGATGTGTTCCTCGCAGTAGTAGGTGAAGTCGAACTTGGCGCCCGGTGCATTGGGGTACGCCACAACAAAGCAGTACATGGAGCCTCCTTATCGCGATTGGCCGGGGACCTGATCCCGGACGCCCCGACAGGTGAAGTGTAGGCCTGCCGATTCCGGTCTGCGCGATGGCCCCCGCCCGGTCAGGGCGAGGGTGTGAGGCTATCGACACCCTCCCGCAGGGCACGCCAGTCCACCACCCTGGGGAAGGCCTCGGCCCTGGCCACCGGCAGCCCCGGTGCCACCAGGAAGCCCTGCATGAAGGTGCAACCGTGTTCCAGCAGCCAGTCGCGCTGGGCCATGGTTTCCACCCCTTCGGCGATCACTTCCAGGCCCAGGTGGCGGCTGAGGTCGATGATGGTGCTGACCACCGCAGCATCGCGCCGCGACTCCAGCATGCTGGAGATGAACAGGCGGTCGATCTTCAGGGTGTCCAGCTCGAAGTGACGCAGATAGGCCAGGGATGAATAACCGGTGCCGAAGTCGTCGATGGCGATGCGTACCCCAAGGGCACGCAGTTGCCGCAGCTGTTCGCGGGTCATCTCCAGGTCCTGCATCAGCGCGCTTTCGGTGACCTCCACTTCCAGCTGCGCGGGCCGCAGCTTGAACTCACCCAGCACCCGCCGCAGGTCATCCACCAGTTGCGGCATGCCGAATTGCACCGGGCTGACGTTGAGGCTGACCACCAGGTCGTCGCCAAAGGACGACTGCCAGGTACTGCACTGGCTGGCGCCCTCGCGCAGCACCCAATCACCCAGGCGGTTGATCAGGCGGGTTTCCTCCAGCAGCGGTATGAACACGTTGGGCGCCACGGTGCCGGCCACCCGGTGCTCCCAGCGCAGCAGCGCCTCGAACCCACGCAGGCGGCCGGTCTCGATGTGGATCTGCGGCTGGTAGACGAGGTGGAAGTCGTTCTGCTCGATGGCGTTGCGCAGGCTTTCTTCCAGCATCAGCCGCGAACGGGCGCGGCCGTTCATCTCCGGCGAGTAGAAGCGGTACTGCTGGCGACCGGCGCGCTTGGCCTCGTACATGGCGATATCCGCCGCGCGCAACAGGCCGTCCACGCTCTGCCCGCACTCGGGGAAGCAGGCGATGCCGACGCTGGCGCCGAGGGTGACGTCGATGCCCTCAATGCGATGGCGGACCGAGACCAGCTCGATGAGCTTCTCTGCCACCCGCGCGGCATCCTCGGGATGGTCAAGGGTGTCCAGCAGCGCAGTGAACTCGTCACCACCCATGCGCGCCAGGATGTCGTAGGGACGCAGGCAGTTCTTCAACTGCTCCGCCACCCGCCGCAGCACGCGGTCGCCGGCCTCATGGCCAAGGGAATCGTTGATCAGCTTGAAACCGTCCAGGTCCAGGTACAGCACCGCCATGCGCTTGCCGTTGCGTTCGATGCGCGCCAGGGAGGCCTCCAGCGCCTGGTGGAAGCCACGGCGGTTGAGCAGCCCGGTAAGCGCATCGGTGATGGCCTGGGATTCGAGCTGCGCGTGCAACTGGCGCACCACCGACATGTCCAGGGCGATGACCACCATGGAGCGCTGCAGGCGCGGCAGCGGCGACGACGACAGCGCCACCGGCAGGCATTCGCCGCTCATGGTCTTGAGGCTGGCGTCGTGGAGGCGGTAGGTCTCGTTCTGTTTCCAGTGGCGGTAGAAGTCCGAGAACTTCCAGTCGCTACCCGTCTCCGGATGGGCGATCAGGCTCAACAGCGGCCGTCCCTCCAGGTCTTCCACCGAGCCCTGGAGCATCTGCGCCATGGCCGGGTTGGCGAAGCTGATGAGGCCGTCCTCGCCGACCACCAGAATGCCTTCGGCCGCGTTCTCCAGCACCGAGGCGTTGAAGGCACGGGCGCTGTCCAGTTGCTGGCTGAGTTGCAACAGGTCGCGCCGGTTGCGCTCATGGGCCAGCAAGGACTGGATCTTGTGGCGCAACACCTGGGGGTCGAAGGGTTTGAGGATGAAGTCCACCGCTCCCGAGGTATAGCCACGCAGCACGGCGTCCTGGGTGTGGGCGATGGCGGAGATGAAGATGATCGGCGTGAAGCGCGTCAGCGGGCTGCTGCGCATCAGCCGGGCCACTTCGAAGCCGTCCATGCGCGGCATCTGCACGTCCAGCAGGACCAGCCCGACCTCTTCTTCCAGCAGGCATTTCAACGCGGCCTCGCCCGAGTCCACGGTGCGCACCTGCCACTCGCCGTCGTCCAGCAGCGCTTCCATGGCGACGAGGTTTTCCTGGCGGTCATCCACCACCAACAGGATGTTGGCCGCTGGGGCCTCCTTAAGCTGCAGGTGCGCCATGGCGACCTCCCGGTTGTTCCAGCCAGCGGTAGAGCATGTCCAGCAGTTCCTGGCGACTCACCGGCTTGGCCAGGTAGTCGTCGGCGCCGGCGGTGATGCATTTCTCCCGGTCGCCCTTCATCGCGTGGGCAGTCAGGGCGATGATCGGGATGCCGCAGCCGTGCTCCTGCTTGAGCACGCGGGTGGCGGTGTAGCCGTCCATATTGGGCATGGCCATGTCCATCAGGATCAGGTCGAAGGGTTCGCGCTGGAAGCAATCGATGGCTTCCACACCATCGCGGGCGGCGGTGACTTTCATACCGGTTTCATCGAGCAGGGCACTCAGGGCGTAGATGTTTCGTACGTCGTCGTCCACCAGCAACACACGGCTGCCCTCCAGCGGATCCGCCACCGAGCCGTTCTGCGGCTGACGCAGGCCGGAGAGGAAGCCCTGGACCGCTGAGCTGAGGTTGTCGAGGTCATTGCCTGCCTTGCGCACCACCACCGCCGAGTAGCGGCGCAGGCGCTGCAGGTTCTGCTGGTTGACGTCGACGCCGGTGTTGATGACTACGCGCGAGCCGTCCAGCGGGCGTTCGCGATCGAGGCTGTCGAGCAGTTCGAAACCGTCCTGGTCGGGCAGGTCCAGGTCGATCACCAGGGCGGAGAAGTCGCCTTCCGCATAAGCCTTGCGGGCGCTCTCGCCGTTGGCGCTGGCGACCACGTTGAACCCCAGTTGCTTCAGGTGCTCGCGATAGTGCTCGCGCTCTACTTCAACGTCTTCCACCAGCAGCAGCTTGCGATCCTCCGGCGGGTGGCCGCCTTCCAGGTCCTGGAACACCTGCTCCAGGTCCTCGCGGGCAATGGGTTTGACCAGATAGCGGGTGGCGTCCTCATTCCAGTCCTGGGGCTGGGGCACGCAGGAGATGATGTTCACCGGGGTGGTGCGGTGGTTCGCGTGGCCACGCAGGCGCCGGTAGATCTGCCAGCCGCTGATGTCCGGCAGCAGGATGTCGAGGATCACCGCCGCAAATCGCTCGTTCTGCAGCAGGTTGATGGCCTGCTTGCCGCTGCGGCAGTGGACGCTGGAGAAACCGTGGGACTGCGCTTCTTCGGCGATCACCGAAGCGAAGTTGACGTCGTCTTCGACGATCAGCACCGCTGCGCCCTGGCCGCTGCGCACCGGTTGCGCGGGTTCCTCGTCGTCCTTCGGCTGGTTGGCGGCCACCGCCACCGGCAGGCGCACGATAAAGCGCGAGCCGCGCCCCGGAGCGCTTTCCAGGGTGATGTCGCCGTCCAGCGCGAGCACCAGTTGGCGAGTGATGGCCAATCCCAGGCCGGTACCGCCGAAGCGCCGGCTGGTGGAGCCGTCGATCTGCTGGAAGGCCTGGAATATGCGTTCGTGCTGGTTCTCGGGAATACCGATGCCGGTATCCCGGACAACGAAGCAGAGCACTTCGCGCTCATCGACCGCCGCTGACGGGTCCAGCTCCACCGACAGCTCCACCTCACCCTGCTCGGTGAACTTGAGGGCGTTGGACAACAGGTTGCGCAGGATCTGGTGCAGGCGCACCCGGTCACTGTGGATAACCCGTGGCACGCCCGCCTGGACATGGGTGTTCAGGCGCAAGCCCTTGATCTCGGCCATGGGACGCAGGCTGCCGTCCAGTTCTGCGAGCATGTCCTGCACATTGAGCGGTTCGAGCTTGAGCTGCATGCGTCCCGCCTCGACCTTGGCCAGATCGAGCACATCGTTGATCAGCTGCAGCAGGTCGCTGCCGGCACGGTGGACGATGTCGGCGTGGCGGGTCTGCTTCTCGGTGAGGTTGCCGACCATGTTCTGCCGCAACTGGTCGCTGAGGATCAGGATGCTGTTCAGCGGCGTGCGCAGCTCGTGGGACATGTTGGCGAGGAACTCGGACTTGTAACGGTTGGCCAGCATCAATTGCTCGGCCTGGTCACGTAGTCGCTGTTCGGCAGCCTTGCGCTCGCTGATGTCGATGATCACCGCCTGGACCATCAATTCGCGGCCGGCGCGGATCGGCGACAACCCGACCTCCAGCGGGACCAGGCGACCGTCGCGGTGCTGGCCGAACAGCTCGCGATTGCTCCCCATGCGCCGTTGTTCGGGTTTTTTCTGGAAGCTTTCGCGCATGGCCACATGGGCCTCGCGCAGGGACTCGGGCAGGAGCATTTCCACAGGAGAGTCGAGCATCTCCGCACGGCTGTAGCCGAACAGCTGCTCGGTCTGGCGATTGACCATGGCGATCCGCCCACGGCTGTCCACCAGGACGATGGCATTGGGCGAGGCTTCGACCACCAGGCGGAAGCGCTCCTCGGCGCTCTTGCGTGCCTGCAGATCCACAAGGTTCAACAGGTAGCGCTGGTCGTGGCCGTGATTGATGGTGCTCAGGCTGAAGGCCACGGCGATGCGCTCGCCGTCATCCTGCACAAGTTCCGTCTCCACCAGGTCGGCGGGGGCCTGCTTGGACAGCTGTTGCGGCAAGTCGAGCAGGCCCGGCAGGAACCGGCGCAGGTTCTGCCCCACAAGGTTTTCCGTCGCGTTACCGAAGAGGTCCCCGGCGCGGGCGTTGGCCATCTCGATGCGGCCATCCTCGAGGCAGGTCAGCGTCGCCACCGGCAGATGCCGCAGCAGCATACGGAAACGCTCTTCGCGCTCGGCCAGCTCGGCAGTGGAAGACAGGCTGAGCAGCAACTGACGCTCGCGCTGGTAGAGGTAGCCGCCCACCAGCAGCGACAGCAGCATCGCGGCGGCCAGGCCGGTCCACAGGCTGAAGGCGATTCGATTGTTGCCGAGCATCGCCTCGTATTGGGCCGTGCTGCCCACGCCCAGCGCCCAGGTGCGGCCGAACAGTTTCAGCTCCTCGATCCGGTGGAAGCGTGGCTGTCCGGCTCCGTCCTGGTGATCGAGCATGGGTGCTTCGGGGCTGCCCTGATCCTTGAGGTCGATGCGGTAGAGGTTGCCCTGGGTGCCCAGGATGCCGTCCATCAGATCGTTCAGGCGAAATGCGCCGCAGACCATGCCGACCAGCGCCGCGCGCCGCTCTTCCGCCGTGCTGCTGGGCGCGTCCGGGCGGTACACCGGCATGTAGAGCAGCAGCCCGGTCTGCGCCTGCTGGTCGGTTTCCTGCCGAAGCTTGACCGGCCCGGTAAGGCTGGGCTCACCACTCTCCCAGGCGCGCTCGATGGCGTCCCGACGCACCGATTCGGTCAGCATGTCGAACCCCAGGGTGCGGCGATTTCGCCAGTCCATGGGGCTGGTGTACTGCACCACCAGGTACTCCTCCCGCGGATCCGTGGGAAACACGCGGAACTCCCGCCTGCCCTGCTCCCAGATATCGCCGACGAACTCGTTGAGTTCCTCGTGCTTGAGGTAGCGTGCCCAGGCCAGCGCCTGGATGCCCGGGTAGCGCTCCTGCAATTGCAACTGGTCGGTGGCCCGCGCCCACTCTTCGGCCGACACGGAGGTACTGCCGACCATCAGGCCAGCCATGCCGCGCAGAACCATCTCGTAGGCACGCATCCGGATACCGATGCGCTGGGCGATTTCCTCCGCCTCGACCTGGAAACGCTGCTCGTACTCGGCGCGGTTACGCGCCTCCAGAGCCAGCCATTGCCAGAGCACCAGCCCCCCGGAAAGGAGCATCAGGGTGAGCGTCACCAGCAATGGCAGCAGGTACATGCGGAATCGGGGGATTTGACGTTCGTCCATGCAGTCTCCTGTCCTTTCCATGGCCGCCGCCGCATCGCAGGGAATGCGCACGGGCGGTTCAGGCTGGGCTCAGCGGAGCCCTGCAACGCAGTCTAGACAGGAAAGTGGCAACTGGCGTTGAGCCAGTAGTCGAGCGACGAGCGGCAGGAACGAAAAGGCCCGCTGCTGCGGGCCTTTTCGTTGAGGGCGGGGATTACTGCTGCGGAGCCTGGGCGCCGGGGATGGGGGTCAGCTTGATTTCCACGCGGCGGTTCTGCGAGCGGCCCGCCTCGTTGGCGTTGGTGGCGACCGGCTGGTCCGGGCCGAAGCCACGGGAGGTCACGCGGGCACCATTGACACCCTGGGCCATCAGGTAGTTGGCCACGCTCTGGGCGCGCTGCTGCGACAGGTTCATGTTGTATTGGTGGCTGCCGGTGCTGTCGGTGTGACCAATCACTTCGATGTTGTTCTGGTCGTACTGCTTGAACGACGTGGCCAGATTATTCAGCGGCGCGTAGAAGTTGCTGGCGATGTTCGCCGAATCAGTAGCGAACGTGATGTTTCCGGGCATGATCAGGTTGATGTTGTCGCCCTGGCGCTGCACCTGCACGCCGGTGCCTTCCATGCTGCGGCGCAGTTCGGCTTCCTGCTTGTCGACGTAGTAGCCATAACCCGCGCTGGCGGCACCCGCCACGGCAGCGCCGATCAGCGCACCCTTGCCACGGTTGTCATGGTTGATCGCAGCGCCCGCTACGGCACCCGCCAGGGCGCCCAGAGCACCATACTTGGCGGTTTTGCTCATGCCGCCTTCGGCGGGAGCCTGGACTTCACCCTGTTGGTTGTAGGGGTTCTGAGCACAACCCGACAGCATGGCGAAAGCGGTAGCGGCGATGATCAGACGACGCACGGTGAACATGGACGATTTACTCCTGAGAAATCTTTTAGCCGGTGTGGCTGCGGGCAATTAGACATGAGAACGCGTAAAAATTCCGTGTTTCAGGCCCGCACGAACGGATTTTCCCGCATCTCGTCGCCCAGGCGTGTGTCCGGGCCGTGGCCGGTGACCACGGTGGCCTCCTCGTCCAGGCTGTACAGGCGCTGCTTGATGGATCGCTCGATGGTGTTGTAGTCGCCGCCCCAGAGGTCGGTACGGCCAATGCCGCGGCGGAACAGGGTGTCACCGGCGATCAGCAACTTGGCCTCGGGGAACCAGAAGCTCATGGAACCCGGCGTGTGCCCCGGGGTGTGCAGGGCGACGCCGCAACCGCAGGCGAGCGCCTCGTCGTCGGCCAGCCATTGGTCGGGAGCCGGCACCGGCTTGTAGGGCACACCGAACATGCGGCACTGCATTTCCAGGCCGTCCCAGAGGAACTGGTCTTCCTTGTGCAGGTGCAGCGTTGCGCCAGTGGCCTTCTTCAACTCGCCGGAAGCGAGGAAGTGATCCAGATGGGCATGGGTGTGGATGATACTGACCAGCTTCAACCCATGGGCCTCCAGCCGCGCCAGGATCAACTCATGGTTGCCGCCCGGATCGACGACGATGGCCTTCTTGCTGACCGGATCGCCGATCAGGGTGCAGTTGCACTGCAAGGGACCGACGGGGAAGGTTTCGCGGATCAGGGCGGTGGACTGGGTCATTGGGCAGCTCCGGTACGGCGGTGCGCTCTGCGGCGCACGGGGAATGGCTTCACGGCCCGGAACGATAATCGCCTGGCAGCCTGCCCGTCCATTTCTTGAAGGCCCGGCGGAAGTTGGAGGGGTCGTTGAAGCCCAGCAGGTTGGCAATCTCGAACAACGGCAGCTGGGTCGTGCTGAGGTATTGCAGGGCCAGGCCCTTGCGCACTTCGTCCAACACCTGTTGATAACTCGTCCCCATGGCCGCCAGATGCCGGCGCAGGCTGCGGCCGCTGGTGTGCAGGGCGCGGGCGGCGCCGTCGAGATCGGGGAAATCGCCAGGGCGCGCCAGGAGCAGGCGGCGCACGCGGGTCAGCAGCGCATCCTGCACGTCCAGCGTGGCCAGCAATGCCTCGCACTGCTGCTCGCACATCTGCACCGTGGCCGGGTTGGCCAGGGCCATCGGGCGCTCCAGGTAAGCCTTGGGCAGGCTCAACCAGTGGCAAGGCTGGCCGAACTGCGCCGGTACGCCGAATACGTCCGCATAACGTGTGGCATACGCGGGGGCCGAATGGGCGAAACCCACCTGCTGGCCACGCAGTTCTTCGCCCACCAGGAAGCGGGCGATGCTGAAGAAGCTGGCCAGCAATCCCTCACCGGCGAAGCGCCCCAGGGGGCCCATGGGGAAGGATTCGGTTGCGCGCAATTGCAGGCAGTCGCCCTGCTCCGCCAGTTCCAGCTCATAGGCCAGCCCCAGCACCCGGTAGTACTTCAGGGCGAATTGCAGAGCGCGGCCGAGGTTGGCGCTGGAGAGCACCGCGTAGCCAAGGATGCCGTGGGTGGACACGTTCAGGCGCTGGCCCAGCACCAGGCCCAGGGCCGGCTCGCGGCACAGCTGCAGGGCAGCGACGGCGAGCTGGTTGAAATCGAGGAAGGACAGCCGGCCATTGGGATTGCCGAGGATCTCCGGCCGCACCCTGGCGCCCGTGAACAGCGCCTCGCGCGCCACGCCCAGTTCCTCGGCCAGCCCCAGCAGGGCCTCGGCGTAGGCGACGGGCACCAGTTCGGCGGAGAAGGTCAGGGGTTGTTTCATATTGGCGTCTTGTTCTGGTTGTGGCCGGATATGACCCGAAGGTTGGCAGAAGATAACCTTGTCCGACAAAACCCGGCAAGCGGATATTGGGACCATGGTCCATACAGCCTCAAGGAGCCCCCATGGCCAGCACCACACCCGAAGGATTGGTTATCCGTCCGCGCCACATGGATTTCGAATTTCCCGATCCGCTGCCCCGCCACTGGCACAGCGGCGACGCTTTCAAGAGCCACCTGTTCGACGCGATGTCGGTGCTTTTTCCTGACGGCGAGCGGTTCTTCATCGATTCGGTGCGCCAGTTCCGCGACCAGATCGAGGACCCGGTCCTGAAGGAACAGATCCGCGGATTCATCGGCCAGGAAGGCCACCACAGCCGCGAACACCTGGAGTACAGCAACCGCCTGCGCGACCTCGGCTACGACATCGGCGCTATCGAACGCCGTGCCCAGGCGCGCATCCGTTTCACCCAGAAGAAGTTCTCCGCCCGCCGCCAGCTGGCCGCCACTGCAGCCCTGGAGCACATCACCGCGATCATGGCCGACGGCTTGCTGAAGAACCCGGAATACATGGCCGGCGCCCACCCGGTGATGGCCCGCCTGTGGCGTTGGCACGCGCTGGAGGAAACCGAGCACAAGGCAGTGGCCTTCGACGTCTACAACCAGGTCTGTGGCAGCCACCGCATGCTGCGCCGGGCGATGATGATGGGCACCTTCTTCTTCGTCCTCGACACCACCCGCGGCCTGGCGCACATGCTCAAGCGCGACGGCCTGCTGTGGAACTGGCGCGTCTGGCGCGACGGCCTGAACTGGATGTGGGGCCGCAACGGCATCTTCCGCCCGCTGGTGCGCACCTACCTGGACTTCTTCAAGAAGGGCTTCCACCCTTGGCAGCACGACAATCTGGAGCTGCTGTACAAGACGCGGGAAGAGTTCGATGTGCCGCAGGCGAGTGCGGCTTGAGCCCGGACAAGAAAAACGGCCCTTCGGGGCCGTTTTTTTAAGCTCGGCGCGGCACCCTTCTTCCCTCACCCCAACCCTCTCCCAAAGGGAGAGGGGGCCGTCCGTGCAAGAGGTAGGCCCTGAGTCACCCCTCGCCCTCCGGGAGAGGGGCCGGGGGTGAGGGATGCATCCGCCGCGCCAATCTCACCCCAACAAAAACCGCATCGCATCCGCTGCGCTCTGCTGCGGGATTTCTTCCATCGGGATGTGCCCCACGCCCGGATAGGTCTTCACCTGGATGCCCGGAAGATCGCGCTGCCACAGCGGCACGTGCTTCGGCGAAATCCAGCGGTCCTTCTCGCCCCACATCAGCAGGGTCGGCGCCTTGATCTGCGCCACGCGCTCACCAGTGCCTTCCAGCTCATCCTGATTGACCTTCAGCAGTACCCGGAAGATCTCCATCATCGCCCGGCGGTTACCGGGGCGGCGACTCAGGTCGTAGTAACGGTCCACCACGCCCGGCTTGATCCGCCCCGGTTGGCCATAGACCTCCTTGATGCCCTGGGCGATCAGGGCGCGCGGCATCCACATCGGCATGGCCAGGGTCGCGCCGGGCAGCGCGGCGGAGGCGATCATCCAGGGCACCTTGCGCATCTGGTAGCCGGCCGGGTCGATCAGCACCAGCTTGTCCACCCGTTGCGGCTGGGCCAGGGCGAAGTTCCAGGCAATGAAGCCGCCCAGGGAGTTGCCAGCGATGGACGCCTTGGCCACGCCCAGGTAGTCCATCAGCAGGCCGAGAATGCCGATCATGCGTTCGGCCGAGTAGTCGCCGCTGCGCTTCGGCCCGGTGAGACCGAAGCCCGGCACGTCGAAACGGATGATCCGGTAGTGCGGCGCGAAGGCCTCGACCCAGTCGTCCCAGGTATGCAGGGAGGCCACGACGCCGTGGATCATCACCAGGGCCGGTTTGTCGCGGCTGCCTTCGTCGCGGTAGTGGACGTTGAAGCCATCCAGCTCGATGAAGCGGGAACCGCTATCGGCGCTGGCATAGCGCGCCTTGAGGCGGTCGAGCGGCAGGGAGCCGAAACCCAGGCGGGCGAAACCGGCGGCAAGCGGCGGCAACAGCGGCAAGCTGGATGCGGACATGCGGGGCACCTCGTGGTTGTTGTTATCGAGGGCCTATCACAGCACGGGGCCCGGCCTGCCGCGCCCAACCTAGGTTGAGCGTCGACAGAGCGCCGAAATCAGCAGATCGCCAAGGACGGTCTTGGCGTGTTCGATCCGTGCCGCCGACGCCGCACCGGCCAGCAGTTCCAGGGACGCCGCTTCCATCGCCCAGATCAGTGCGCGGTAGGTCAGCGGGTCGCGTTCGTCGCCCTCGCCGTGCAGGCGCTCGGCGAGCAGGCGGCCCATTTCCTCGTGGGCACGCTGGCGATGGCTGGCCAGGGGAGAGTCGGCGCGCAGGGCTTCTTCCTGCATCAGCCGGATGATGGGCCCCACGGCCAGGTGGTAGTCGAAGAAGCGCGCCACCATGCCCCGTAGCCAGGCCTCGGCGCTGCCAGCGTCGCCCTGCATTTCGCGAAAGCGCGCCAGCAGCAGGACCACGGCCGTGCGGTAGATGCTTTCCAGCACGTCCATCTTGTTGGCGAAGTATTTGTAGAAGGTGCGCCGCGACACCCTGGCCGCATCCAGCAGGTCGTTCACCGTGGTTTCAGCAATGCCCTTGCGGGCGAACACCGGGATGGCCGCGAGCTGGATATTGGCCCGCAGAAGGTGACCCACCAGCGGTCCTTCACCCTCTCCCTGCTGGCGCACGGCGTTGAAGCCACCCAGGTCCTCGAACACCGCGCGTACGGCACCCTGCTCGCTCGTTTCCATCCGTCCGCATCCCCAACCAAGGCGCGGGTGACGGCGCAGCACGGCCTAGCTACTCTTGGCCGGCCCTCCCCCGCAGGATTGTCCAGACCGATGACGCTATCACGCCCCCTGCTCTTGCCGCTGGCCATCCTTTTGCTGGTTTTCGCGCGGCTCACGCCGGCCGCCGAGCTGTTCTACCTGGGACAGAAGATCCCGGACATCCAGCGCCCCTGGGTCAGCGCCGACTATCACCAGTTGCTCCTGGCCCTGCAGAAAATCGACACCAACCAGGTCAACGCCCTGCCCCGGCGCAGCGGCGAGTTCACCGGCCCGATCTACACGCGCATGGTCAGCGAAGACAACTTCAAGCCACAGCTGAACATCTATGCACCGCTGGAGCTGCGGCAGAACGAGGCGCGTGACGTGCTGTTCCAGCTCAAGGAGCTGATGCGCCTGTACTTCGACTTCAAGGCCGCGCAGCAGCCTTACGGAGCGGAGGCCCTGGGCCTGATGACCTATTCCCTGCGCCAGCAGGCCATTCTCTTCACCCTCACGGTGGAGTTCTGGATGACGCTTTCCGAGAAGGAGCAGAGCAGCCAGATCCGCCTGCAAGGCCTGCAGGAAACCAAGGCAGCGGCGGCCATGCTGACCTCCAGCGCGCTGGATTACCTGGGCCTGACGCGCCAGTTCAACCGCGAGGACCTGGTGCTCTACAGCGCTGAACTGGCCAAGCAGTTGCCGGAGCTGTTCGTGCACTTGCCGGCAGACATTCGCGGGCAGCTACTGGCGCGGGTAGGTGATCTGGCAGACAAGCATCAGTACAGCGAAGTGCGCGGCAACATGGCCGACCTGCTGCCGGTACTGGTGGGCATTCAGCAGGACGTGGACGCCCAATTGGCCAGGCCGACGCCAGCCAAGCCGGCCCAACCGGCGCTGGACCTCTCAGTCCCGCCGGCCGCGTCAGCGAAGTAGGCCGAGAGCCTTGGCCCGGGCTACGGCCTGGGTCCGGCGCTCTACGCCCAGCTTGCTGTTGATGTGGCGGGCATGACTCTTCACCGTGTGCAGGGAGATGAACAGGCGATCGCTGATCTCCTGGTTCGAACAGCCCTGGGCAATCAACTGCAACACCGCCAGCTCACGTGAACTCAGTGCCTCGGCAGCGCCTGCGTCCGCCGGCATCACAACGTCGGCGCCGGGCAGCAGTTCGAGCAGTTCCCGCACATCGTCTGGTGAGTGCGTCGCCAGTTGTTCGCGCAGCCACTGCGGGTGCTGCTCCAGCAGCTCGCGATAAGGCAGCAGGGAACCGCTTTCCAGGCTTTCCAGGGAGCGTTCGAGCAGCGCCGCGGCCTCCCGTTCGCGACCGGCTCGCAGCAGGCTCACGAGTTGCAGCCGCGCCCCAAGCGCCACATGCATGATCCCCTGCGCTTCGGCCTTTTCCAGCAGCGTGCGCAGTCGCGCCTCGGCCTCCGCGAGCTTGCCCTGGGCACGGGCCAGCGCGGCCGATTGCTGTTCGATGCACAGCGGCAGCAACGGATGGAATTCGGGCGCGGCGGCGGCGCCTTCGCCGGCATAGGTTTCTGCCAGACGCGGCAGCCAGGCCTCGGCCAGCTCCAGCTGTCCCTGGGCCAGCCAGAGCTCGCACTTGGACAGGGTGATCATGGCCAGGTAATAGACCGGTGGCACGTCCCAGATGTGCATCAGCCGCTCGGCCTCGGCCAGCTGCGCAAAGGCGGCGGCGAAGCGGCCCTCGCGGCCTTCCAATGCGGCCAGGGCACAGTGTCCGATCAACAGGCTGATGTCGCGGCAGGCGCGGGCCTCGGCAATGCCGGCCTGCAGGCTGACCCTCGCGGCCTGGTTCTGCATGCGCATGCACAGTAGGAAGCCCTGGTAGAGCATCAATCGCGCACGGGCCACGCAGGCCCTGGGCACGTCCACACCGCGCAGGCACTCCAGGCCCTGTTGCACCTCGGCCTGGGCACGTAGGGTTTCGCCCCGCACCTGCAGGACGCGGGCACGGTCGTAATGAACCAGGGATTCGAACAGGGGATTGGCGCCGCGCTGGGCCATTTCCAACGCTTCGCGATTGAGGCCGCGGGCGCGCCAGAGATCGCCGCGCACCAGGGCGATGTTGCCCAGCAGGGACAGGCAGAGATGGCGCTGGCCGTAGTTTTCCGGCGACAACGCGGTCAGGGCCTCGGTACAGGAACTTTCCGCGCGCTCGATGTCGCCACGGCCCCGGGCGATCAGCCCATTGATGGCCTGCCATTGCACCAGCAGGCTGCGTTGTTGTGCTGCATCCGGCGCCGGAAGGAAGCGCGCCAGGTTGCCGGCCAGTTCTTCCGCCGCGTCCAATTGGCAGGCCAGGCCCAGGGCCAGGCTGTAGAGCACGATCAGTCGTGGTGTGCTGGACAGGAGGCTGTCGGGCAGGTCCATCTTCCAGCGCAGCAGCATGGCGATGTTCTGGTTCGCCAGCAGTTGTTCTTCCGACAGGTTCTGCACCAGCGAGGCCGCCACATCGGGCTGGCCGGCGCGCAGCGCCTGTTCCACCGCTTCGTCCAGCAGGCCGCGCGCGCTGAACCAGCGGCAGGCCCGCAGGTGCATGCCGGAGGGCGCCAGGCTGGTGGTGCCGCGCGTGCGCAGCAGGTCGGAGAACAGGTGGTGGTAGCGGAACCACTGGCCCTGTTCGTCCAGCGGCACCAGGAACATCTGGTGGGCCTGCAGGTGACGAAGGATGGCCGCGCTGTCGTGGCTCTCGCGCACGGCATCGCAGAGTTCGGCACAGAAGCGCTCGAAGCGCGCGGTCTCGAAGAGGAACGCCTGCACCTCCGCCGGCTGGCGCTCGATGACTTCTTCCAGCAGGTATTCGCGGATCAGGCTTTCGTCGCCTCGGGCAACCTGCTCCATGCCGGCACCGGCAGGTGCGTCCTGACCCGAGAGCAGCCACAGGCGCAGGCCAGCGACCCAGCCTTCGCTACGCTGCAGCAGACCTTCCAGCTCTTCACCCTCGAGCCTTGCACCCTGGCTGCTGAGCAGCGCCAGGCATTCATCTTCGGTCAGGCGCAGGTCCTGTTCGTTGAGCTCCAGCAGGTGACGCGAAAGGCGCAGCCGCGCCAGGTGCCAGTCCGGACGCTGGCGGCTGGTGACCAGCAGCACCCAGCCATCGGGCAGGTGGTTGAGGAGGAATTGCAGGCAGCGGTCGAGCACCGCGTTCTGCGCCAGGTGATAGTCGTCCAGCACCAGCAGCAGGGGCTGGTTGGCATCGAGGCGTTCGGCAACTTCGTCGAGCAGGCCATCCAGCCACTGCTCGAAGGCGAACGGCTGGTGCCGCTGGCGCATCTTCAGGTGCCCCATGGCTTCGTCGCCCAGGCCCGGATAGAACTGGCGCAGGCCGTCCAGCAGGCGTTCGAGGAAGCGGCCCGGATCGCTGTCGCGCCGGCTCAGGCTGAGCCAGAGGCTGTGCCAGCCGTGGGGCAGGCTTTCGCAGAATTCGATGGCCAGGGAGCTTTTGCCGAAACCGGCCGGCGCGCTGAGCATCAGCAGGCGGCCGTCGAGGCCATCGGCAAGCCGCTCGCACAGTCGCGGACGCGGAACATGGCCGGCGGGGCGCGGCGGGCGGAAGAAACGCGCATCCGCCAAGGGGGCGGACGGCGTCACGGAGCGCGAACTGGTCAGTACGGTCATCACCCAGCTTCTAGGAATGTTGTGCGTGCGGAGGCGCAAACCCGAACGAGCCTAGCTGTTCGGGGAACCCAATAGAAGCCCCGCCGGGAAGGAAGTACAGACAAAGAAAAGCCGGCCCGGAGGCCGGCTTCACTACAAGGTGTTGCAGGTGTATCAGCGAACGCCCGCCTGGCGCAGGGCCGCCGGGGTGTAGTCGCTTTCGCCAGCGGTGTAGCTGAAGTCGTAGGACTGCTTCTCCTCGTTCTTCATGCCCAGCGCCAGGTAACGGCCGGACAGCAGGTCGTAGAGGCTTTCCAGCGTGTACCACGGCACCTGGTGGTTGTAGTAGTACTGGGAATGGGCCTCGGCAACGCGCCACAGGGTGCCACGACCGTCGTAGTGGTCGATGGCGGCGGCCTGCCAGGTGTCTTCGTCGATGTAGAAGTCACGCTTGGCGTAGATGTGGCGCTCGCCCGGCTTCAGGGTCGCTACCACGTGCCATACGCGGTGCAGCTCGTAGCGGGTCAGGTCCTGGTTGATGTGGCCGGCCTTGATGATGTCGGCGTACTTCAGGTTCGGACCATCCAGCTTGTAGCTGTTGTACGGGATGTAGATTTCCTTCTTGCCTTCGAGCTTCCAGTCGTAGCGGTCCGGCGCACCGTTGTACATGTCGAAGTTGTCGGAAGTACGCAGACCGTCCGCGGCGGTACCCGGACCGTCGTAGGACACCTGCGGTGCACGGCGCACGCGACGCTGACCGGCGTTGTAGAGCCAGGCCAGACGCGGCTCCTTCACCTGGTTGAGGGTCTCGTGCACCAGCAGCACGTTACCGGCCAGGCGGGAAGGCGCAGTCACGCGCTGCTTGAAGTAGAACAGCACGTTGCTCGGCTTGCTCGCGTCGTAGTCCTTCAGCTTGTCGCGGAAGGTGAACTCATCCTGGAAGTACACCAGGCTGTAGGAGCCGTTCGGCTGCGGGGTCGCCTGGGTCACCAGACGGCGCACGCTGCCGCCGCGATAGCGGGTGATGTGGTTCCAGATCGCTTCCAGTCCGTTCTGCGGAATCGGGAAGGGGTTGGCGGTGCGGAAGTCTTCCAGGCCATTGCCGCCTTCCACCAGCTTGGTGTGGGTGGCGTTGTACTGGGTGGCTTCGAGCACGTCGGCCGGAACGGTGGCGGTGCGGTGGGTCTTGAACACCGGCATCTTGTAGGTGTCGGGGTAGCGCTTGAACATCGCCAGCTGGCCGGGGGTCAGCTTGTCCTTGTACTGGTCGACGTTCTGCGCGGTGATGGTGAACAGCGGCTGCTCACTGGCGAAGGGGTCCGACAGGAAGCCACGGGCATCAGCGGTGCCGGCATTCTTCGGCAGACCACCGGTCCACTCCGGAATGGAGCCATCGGCGTTACCGGCCTTCTCGGCGCCCAGCGGGGTCAGGGTGGAGCCCAGTTTGGCCGCTTCGTCGGCGGATACGGCCGCCATGACGCCGGTGGCCAGCAGGGAGAGCGCCAGCGCGCCGGTTTGCAGCAGACTCTTTGTTGTTTTCATTTTCATCGTCTTCCTCAAGATTGCAGTCCGCTTAGAAGTTCACGCCGAAGCTGAGCGCGAGGAAATCGCGGTCAATCAGGGTGTTGTACTTGCCACCGAAGAAGTCGGTGTAGGCCAGGCTGGCGGTGTAGGTGTTCTGGTACTCGGCATCCAGCCCCAGGCTCACGGCCTTGGCGTCTTCGGTGAACAGGCCGTTCGGACCGTAACCGTCGACGTCGTGGGACCAGGCGATGTTCGGCTTCAGGTTGATGCCGGCGAACACGTCGTTGTAGTCCCACACAGCACGCATGCGATAACCCCAGGCGGTGCTGGTGACGAAGCCGTCGTCTTCGCAGTACTTGCTGACGTTTTCAGCCGTGGGGCTGCCCAGGGTGCCGGTATTGAGCGCCACGCAGGTATTGTTCGGCAGCGGGCCAGGACCGAATACCGGATCGCGGCCGTAACGGGCCTTGGTGGTGCTCTCCAGGCCGCCCACGTGAACGACACCGACTTCGCCCACCAGGGTCAGGCGGCTGGCGCCCATCACCTGATCGAAGAAGTGAGTGAAGGTGGTCTGGAATTGGGTGATTTCCTTGCGGCGATAGCCGTGGAGATCGCTATCCGGACTTCCCGAGAGAACCGATATGTTCGGGTTACCCAGCGGAGTGAGGCCGGCAAACAGAATGTCGGTGGTGTTCAGCTGCACCGGAGCGTTGGGGCGATAGCTCACCTCACCGCTCCAGGCCGTGCCGGTGGGCAGGGTGGTGGAGAAGCTCAGGCCAAAGAGCTGGATATCTTCCGGGTACTCGATGAAGTACTGGCTATTACCTGCAACGGTGGCGGATGCCAGCCCCCTGGCGGCTTGTTGGAAGGCCGGGCTGCCCACCACCGCCGCCTGTACTGCTGCAAGCACCGCGGGGTTGGCACAGGCGCCACCCAGAGCGGCGCACTGCGCGGCCACCTGAGAGGCAGCGAATCCTTGAGTCGCCGCGCCCGCGGCGGCAAAAGCGGCAGCCGGAGCACCGCGGCCGCTGAAGATCGGGGCACGGCTGTGGTAGTTCATGAAGTAGGCGCCGAACTCGGTATCAAGCTCTTCGGCGAAGTAGCGGAAGGCGGTACCCCATTGGCCACTGTCACGGGCATCGCGATCCGCGCCCCTGGGGACAATCACCCCTTCGGAAGTCGTTTCATACCCGAAGCCTTGAGCAGCTGCGAAAGGAGACAGCGCGCCGAGGGCGGGGCTGAGTACGGCGAGGTTCCGATCGCAACCGTCCGCCACCACGTCCGGCTGGGAGAAGAAGGTGCCGCAGTTATCGATGACGGTCTGGTCCCACTCGATCTGGTAGAAGGCTTCGGCCGACAGGTTGTCGGTCAGGCTCTGGGACACGTAGAACATGTTGACCGGAATCAGGCCTTCCTTGATCTCGGAACCTGGGCGACGGAACGCGGACACGTCGACCGGGTTGATCGAGTTGATGCTGTTGCCGATGAAGGTGCTTTCACCCCAGCTCACCACCTGCTTGCCCAGGCGTACGCTGCCCGGCAGGTCGGCGATGTTGTAGTTGTGGTAGACGAAGGCGTCGAGCAGTTGCGCACCGGAGGACTTGGCGCCTTCCTTGCGGCCGCTTTCCTCGATGTCCTTGAACGGACGGCTCTCGTCCTTCAGCTCGAAGTCGTACCAGTACTTGCCACGCACGAAGACGCCGGTATCGCCGTATTTCAGTTCGAGGTCATGGATGCCTTTGAAGATCTTCGAGAAGGTTTCGCCCTTCTTGAAGTTCAGGTGGCCATCGTCGGAGGTCTGGGACAGACCATCCCCACCGTTGTTAACGCCGATCAGGTCCTTGTCGGCTCCCCGCATCGACCAACTGGCCCCCACGGACAGCGAAGAGTCGAACTGACCTTCGATTTCACCGATGTTGAACGTCACGCCGAATGCCGGAGCTGCAAGCGTGGAAGCGAGGCTGACGGCCAGTGGCAGTTTCGCCAGGCGCCAGAACGTTGTGGTTGTTGTCATCGACGCTACTCCATGTGTTTTTTGTTATTGATGGTTGCGGACTATAGCCAGCGGGTATTAGCGCTTGATCCCTCGAAAGTGTGATTTGGAACCCCCAGGCACTCTGGCTCGCACCTTCCGACGGTCTAGTCCGATCCTTCGGTAGGAAAGATAGCCAGTAATTCTCAGAAAGCAGCAATTAACAAGCCAAGCGTTTGCTTGGTTGCCTGCACAAAGAAAAGCCCAGGCCGCGCAAGGCGCGGCCTGGGCTGGGGTGAAGCGAAGCGGGGCAGGTCAGAGAGCGGAGAGGAAAGTGCTGCCTGTGGCCTGCCATTGGGCGATGTCGACACGAATGCGTTTCTTGTCCAGTTTGCCCACGCTGGTCTTGGGAATTTCAGTAACAACGGCGATCTGGCTGGGAATAGCCCACTTATTGATGTGACCTTGCTCAACGAAGGGCTTGAGGTGTTCCTTCAGAACCTTGGCGTCGAGGGTCTGATTGTCACGAACCACCACGAGGGCGAACGGACGTTCACCCCACTGCGGATCGGGTACTCCCACCACGGCCACTTCCCGCACCGCCGGGTGACGACTGATGAGGTCTTCCAGCTCCAGAGAGGAGATCCACTCGCCGCCAGTCTTGATCACATCCTTGATGCGGTCGCGGATATCGATGTAGCCCATGCCGTCCAGCGTGGCCACGTCCCCGGTGTGCAGCCAGCCGTGTTCCCAGAGCTCTTCGCTCTTCTGCGCTTCGTTGAAATAGCCGTAGGTCAGCCAGGGAGCACGCAACACCAGCTCGCCCTGGGACTCGCCATCCACCGGCTGGAACTTGCCGTCGCCGTCCATGATGGCCGCCTCCACCAGCGGCACCGGCACGCCGGCCTTGATGCGGTAGGTGATGCGCTCGTCCTCGCTGCCGGCCAGCAGCTCTTCATTGAGGTGCGCCACCGAGATCAGCGGGCAGGTCTCGGACATGCCGTAGGCGGCGGTGAGCTGGATTCCACGGGACTTGGCGGTTTCGTACAGGCTGCGATTCAGCGCGCTGCCGCCGATGATCATTTTCAGGCCGCCGAAGTCGTGGCCCTGGGCGGTAGGCGCATTCATCACCATCTGCAGGATGGTGGGCACGCAGTGGGAGAAGGTCACCTTCTCCTCACGGATCAGCTTGCAGAGCATGTCCGGTTCGTAGCGGCCGGGGTAAACCTGCTTCACCCCGAGCATGGTGGCCACGTAGGGCACGCCCCAGGCATGCACGTGGAACATCGGGGTGATGGGCATGTAGACGTCATCGGTGCCCATCAGGCGGATGCTGTCCAGCGCGCCAATGGTGGAAGCCATGGACAGGGTGTGCAGCACCAGTTGGCGGTGGGTGAAGTAGACGCCCTTGGGATTGCCGGTGGTGCCGGTGGTGTAGAAGGTGGTGGCCACCGAGTTTTCGTCGAAGTCAGGGAAGTCGTACTTCGGGCTGGCGGCGGCCAGCAGGGTCTCGTACTCGCCCACCAGGTTCGGCAGGTCGGCGTCGTGGTCGGTGCCGTCGGTGAGCAGCAGCGTCTTCTCCACCGTGGTCAGTTGGCTGCCGATGGCCTTGAAGATCGGCAGGAACTCGCTGTTGACCAGTACGAAGCGGTCGTCGGCGTGGTTCATGGTGTAGAGGATCTGGTCCGGCGAAAGGCGGATGTTGATGGTGTGCAGCACGGCGCCGATCATCGGGATGGCGAACATGCACTCCAGGTAGCGATGGCTGTCCCAGTCCATCACGGCGACCGTGTCGCCGGCCTTCACCCCGGACTCGGTGAGCACATTGGCCAGGCGCGCGACACGTTCGTTGAAAGTGGCGTAGCTGTAGCGGATGCGGTCGCGGTAGACGATCTCGCGGGTCTTCTCGTAGCGGCTGCCGGACATCAGCAGGCGCTTGATCAGCAGCGGGTAGACGTAGGCGTTGTCGGCGGGCTTGATGACGCGGGTCTGAAGCATGAGACGCACCTGGTGAGGTTGGAGGACTTTTTTGTTGTTCCTGACTTTAGGCCCCCTCGTCCAGGCGCAAATCAGTCAAAAGAGTGATTTGATGGGTGACTCTTTTTAGCTTTTCGGTCACGAGATAGAATCGTTGGCTCCGGCCGGTCGCGGCCAGTTATCCAGATAGGTAGGTTCGAGATGTCCGATATCGTTATCGTCAGTGGCGCCCGTACACCCATGGGCGGCTTCCAGGGCAGCCTGTCCGGCGTTTCCGCCGTGGACCTTGGAGCGCTGGCCATACGCGAGGCCGTCAGCCGCGCCGGCATCCAGCCGGCCGACGTGCAGGAAGTGATCATGGGCAACGTGCTGCCCGCCGGCCTCAAGCAGGGCCCGGCCCGCCAGGCGGCCCTGAACGCCGGCCTGCCAGCCGCTACCGGTTGCACCACCATCAACAAGCTCTGCGGCTCCGGCATGAAGGCCGTGATGCTGGCCCACGACCTGCTCAAGGCCGGCACCAACTCGGTGATGGTGGCCGGCGGCATGGAAAGCATGTCCAACGCACCCTACGTGCTGGAAAAGGCCCGCACCGGCCTGCGCATGGGCCACGGCGAGATCAAGGACCACATGTTCCTCGACGGCCTGGAAGATGCCCGTACCGGCCGCCTGATGGGCTCCTTCGCCCAGGAAACTTCCGACAAGTATGGCGTCACCCGTGAGGAGATGGACGCCTATGCCATCGAATCCCTGAAGCGCGCCCAGGCCGCCATCGCCGATGGCTCGCTGGCCGCCGAGATCGTCCCGGTCACCGTGACCACCCGTAAGGGTGAGGTGGTGGTGAAGGACGACGAGCAACCGCTGACCGCCAACCTGGACAAGATCCCGGGCCTGAAACCCGCCTTCCGCAAGGACGGCACCATCACCGCGGCCAACGCCAGCTCCATCTCCGACGGCGCCAGCGCGCTGGTCCTGATGACTGCCGAAGAAGCCCAACGCCGCGGCCTCAAGCCCCTGGCGAAGATCGTCGGCCACGCCACCCAGAGCCAGGACCCGGCCGAGTTCACCCTCGCCCCCATCGGCGCCATGACCAACCTGTTCAAGAAGACCGGCTGGAACAAGGACGACGTGGATCTGTTCGAGATCAACGAAGCCTTCGCCATGGTGACCATGCTGGCCATGCGCGAACACGGCCTGGACCACGCCAAGGTAAACGTCTACGGCGGCGCCTGCGCCCAGGGCCACCCGGTGGGCTCCACCGGCTCGCGCATCATCATCACCCTGATCAACGCCCTGCGTAACAAGGGCGGCAAGCGCGGCATCGCCTCGCTGTGCATCGGTGGCGGTGAAGCGACTGCGGTGGCGATCGAGCTGCTGTAAGGGCTGTTGCAGGAAGAAAAAAGCGCAGCTTTGGCTGCGCTTTTTTTATGGACCATCTCCAGTAGATGCACCGAGCCACGCAGCTACATCGCCCCCTCACCCCAACCCTCTCCCTCATGGAGAGGGGGTCGACACTCCGAGCGCGCCTTGGTCCCGTCGCATATCCAGGCCATTGATGAACGGCAGAATCTCTCGAAGCTTCAGGCGCGAGTCACCCCTCTCCACTTTAGGGAGAGGGGCCGGGGGAGAGGGAAGCGTCAGGCCGCCACCACCTTCGGCACATGCGCCGGCGTTCTCGGAAACACCAGCGCTGCCGCGAAGGTCAGCACGGCAAACGCCGTCAGCACCAGGTACAACCCTGTCAGCCCCTGCCGCGGCTCGATGAACGCGATCATCGGGATCGCCGCCGCGCTGGCGCCAAAGGAAACGAAGTAGCGCAACGCGAAAACCCGCGCCTGCCACTGGGGCGCGACGAAGTTGGCCACCATCGAATCGTTCACCGTCACCTGGCCGAACACCGCGAACATGAAGGCCGCGCCCAGCAGGATCACCACCCAGCCGTCGGCCCAGGCCATCGACAGCAGCAACGGTGCCTGGAAGAAGGTCAGCAGCACGAACGGCACCTTCAGGCTGACGCGGTCGATCACCCGGCCGATCAGCAACTGCGCGATGGCGCCGAAGGCATAGGCCAGGCTGACCACCAGGCCGAGGGTTTCCGGTGCGGCGAAGAGGTCATGCAGACGCTCCTGGAACAGCTTGGGATAGGTCACGGTGGAGGCGTTGAACACCACGCCTCCGGTGGCGGTGACCAGGGCCAGCACACCGAATACCAGCGGCATCGACACGCGCATGCCGCTCCCGATGCGCTTGGCTCCAGTGGCCAGGACCGGCGGGGCTTCATCCTTCACACACCAGGCAAACCAGAGGCCCAGCAGTAAAGCCACGGCGCCCGGCAGGATGAACGCGGCGCGCCAGCCGAAACGTGCGGTGAGAAAACCGGTGAGCAAGGCGGCGAAGGCGACGCCCAGGTTGCCCCACATGCCGTTGATGCCGATTTCCCGCCCCCGGTTCTCGGCGTGGGCTACCAGCATGGCGGTCCCCACGGGGTGGTAGATGGCGGCGAACACGCCCACCAGGGTCAGGCCCGCCACGAGCGCCGGCACCGACGTACTGAGGCCGGTGAAGATGGCGGCAGCACCAATGCCGACGAAGAACAGCAGTAGCATCTGCCGCCGGCTCCAGCGATCGCCGAGCCAGCCGGCCGGCAGGGAACAGGCGCCGAAGGCGATGAAGCCACCCAGGGACAGACCGATCAGCTCACCGTAGGACAGGCCGAAATCGCGGCCCATGCCCAGCACGGCGGCCGGGAAGATCAGCATGAACATGTGGTCGATCACATGGGCGGCGTTGATGAAGCGGATGACGGTTCGAGGTCGATTCATGGCAGCGTTGTTCTGGTTGTTGGAAGTGCCATGCTAGGTTGTCCAGAAAGATTCAACCTGTCATAGAAGTCATCGAAACGGACATGCTGATCAGACTCCACCAGCAAGGCCGCATGAGCGCAGTCGCCCGCGACTATCAGGACGGCGCCCATGTCGAATGCCACCGCCACGAGGAAGCGCAATTCCTCTATGCCGCACGCGGCCTGATGCGCCTGGTCACCTCAGCCGGCGCCTGGGTGATTCCGCCGACCCAGGCAGTCTGGATTCCGCCGGGCGTGGAGCATCAGATATTCATGGCCGGTCAGGTACAGATGCGCACCCTGTTCATCACCGCCGAGGCCGCCCCCGCGACACTGGACGACTGCTGCGTGCTGGCGGTGTCACCGCTGCTGCGGGAACTGATCCTGCGCGCCATTCAACTGGAAGACCTGGACACCGCGGAACACCGGACCTTGGTACAGCGGCTGGTGCTCCTTGAAATTGCCGCCCTGGAACGCATGCCCCTGCACCTGCCATTGCCGGAGGACCGACGGCTGAGGGCCATCTGCCTGGCGCTACTGCAGGCTCCTGAACAGGACCGCACGTTGGAAGACTGGGGATTGGAGGTGGGCGCCAGCAGTCGCACCCTGGCCCGGCTGTTCGCCCGCGAACTGGAGATGAGCTTCAACGACTGGCGCCAACAATTGCGGCTCACCGAGGCCCTGCCCCGCCTGTTGTCCGGACAGAGCGTGCAGAAAGTGGCCGTCGATCTGGGTTACGGCAGCGGTCGTGCCTTCAGCGCCATGTTCCGGCGCCTGCTGGGCAAGAACCCGAGGGAATACGTGGCCAGCCTGGGGCAGCTGGCCACACTTGAGAAGGACATTTCAGGAGCCTGTGGGAGCGAATTTATTCGCGAATGAATTCGCTCCCACAGGCGGGAATGCAGCCCGCCTATTTCAGCTCGGTAAAGGCCAGCTTGATCCCCAACCCCACCAGCACCGCGCCCATCAGCCGGTCGAACCAGTGCCCCATGCGCGCGAAGCCAGCGCGCACCCGGCGCTGGCTGAACAGCATCGCCACCAGACTGAACCAGGCGGCGGTGGCGAAGGCCAGGTAGACGCCGTAACCGGCCTGGATCGCCAGTGGCGTGTGCGGGTTGATGACCACGGTGAACAGCGACAGGAAGAACAGCGTCGCCTTGGGATTCAGGCCATTGGTGACGAAACCGGTGACGAAGGCTCCGCGCGGGCTGCGCTCGCCAGCCATGAGGGCGGCCTCAGCGGCAATCGGGTCGGCAGGCTTGGCGCGCAGGGCCTTGATGCCGATGTACAGCAGGTAAGCCGCCGCTGCCCACTTCAGCGCGTTGAACAGCATGATCGACTGGGACACGATCAGGCCGATGCCCAGCAGCGAATAGGCCACATGCACGAAAATGCCCGTGCCCACGCCCAGCGCGGTCCAGGTGCCGGCGCGGCGCCCGTGGGCCACGCTTTCGCGCACGACGATGGCGAAGTCAGGTCCGGGACTGGCCACGGCCAGCAGGTGGATCAGGGCAACGGTGAGGAATTCCGTCCAGTACATGCGACCTCCGATGGATGTGACGGGACCTGTTAGGCTGGCAACCTTACGCCTTCCCACGCCCCCGAAAAAGGTACAGCCCGCATGAACAGCCGTCGCGCCGTCTTCCTCGATCACGCTTCCCTCGACCTCGGCGATCTCGATCTGGCTCCCCTGCGGCAGGCCTTCGGCGAACTGGTGCTGCACGCGCAGACCGCTACCGACGAAGTCGCCGAACGCCTGCGCGGCGCCCAGGTGGCGATCAGCAACAAGGTCCGCATAGACGCCGCCGCCATGGCCGCCAGCCCGGACCTCAAGCTGATCCTGGTAGCCGCCACCGGCGCCAACAACATCGACCTCGAAGCGGCCCGCGCCCATGGCATCACCGTCTGCAACTGCCAGGCCTACGGTACGCCGTCGGTGGCCCAGCACACCCTCGCGCTGCTGCTCGCCCTGGCCACCAGCCTGACGGACTACCAAGCGGCCGTACGCGCCGGCCGCTGGCAGCAGTCCAGCCAGTTCTGCCTGCTGGATTTCCCGATTTTCGAACTGGAAGGCAAGACCCTCGGCCTGCTCGGTCACGGTGAACTGGGCGGAGCGGTGGCACGGCTGGCGGAAGCCTTCGGCATGCGTGTCCTGCTGGGCCAGCTACCGGGCCGCCCGCCTCGTGCGGACCGCCTGCCGCTGCATGAACTGCTGCCCCAGGTGGATGCCCTTACCCTGCACTGCCCGCTCAATGAGCAGACCCGCGACATGATCAGCGCCGCCGAACTGGCCCTGATGAAACCCGGCGCCCTGCTGGTGAACACCGCCCGTGGCGGCCTGGTGAACGAAGAGGCCCTGGCCGCCGCCCTGCGCAGCGGCCATCTGGGGGGCGCGGCCACCGACGTGCTGACCCAGGAACCGCCGCGCGACGGCAACCCGCTGCTGGCCGCCGATATCCCGCGTCTGATCGTCACCCCGCACAGCGCCTGGGGCAGCCGTGAGGCGCGGCAACGCATAGTCCTGCAGCTTGCCGAGAACGCCACGGCCTGGTTCAAGGAATCGCCTGTCAGAGTCATCGGATAATTCCCACAAGACCCTGATAAAATTCGCTGCTTTTATCAGGATCTTCTTCAGATGGACCCACGCAGCGAAGTCCTGCTTCGACAGGCCGAACTGTTCCAACGCCCGCTGTTGCTGGCCGGGCTGCCGGCAGATGACCTGCTCGGCACCCTGCCGCAGGCCAGCGGCTGGAGCTGGCATGCCGGCGACCAGGCCGCCCTCGAAAGCCGCTTCGCCGGACGCAGCCAGTTCGGCACCACGCCGCCGGAGCATGCCTTCGAGGCTGCCGTGCTGTTCCTGCCCAAGTCCCGTGAACTGACCGACTACCTGCTGGCCGCCCTCGCCGCCCGCCTGCCCGGCGGCGAACTGTTCCTCGTCGGCGAGAAACGCGGGGGCATCGAACGCGCCGCCAAGCAGCTGGCCGCCTTCGGCAAGCCGCGCAAGCTGGACAGCGCCCGTCACTGCCAGCTCTGGCAAGTAACCGTCGACCAGGCTCCCGCAGCCCCTGACCTGGAAGCCCTGGCCCAGCGCTACCGCCTGGACCTGGCCGATGGCCCGCTGGACGTGGTCAGCCTGCCCGGCGTGTTCAGCCACGGTCGCCTGGATCGCGGCAGCGCCCTGCTGCTGGAGCAACTGGATGGCCTGCCCAGCGGCCACCTGCTGGACTTCGGCTGCGGCGCCGGGGTGCTCGGCGCAGTACTCAAGCGGCGTTATCCACAGAACCGGTTGAGCCTGCTGGACGTGGATGCCTTCGCCGTTGCCAGCAGCCGACTGACCCTGGCCGCAAACGGTCTTGAGGGCGATGTGATCGCCGCCGACGGTATTCACGGTGCCCCCGAAGGGCTGGCCGCCATCGTCAGCAATCCCCCGTTCCACCAGGGCGTGCACACCGACTACCAGGCAAGCGAAGACCTGCTGCGCGAGGCGCGAAATCACCTGCTGCCCGGTGGCGAGCTGCGCATCGTGGCCAACAGCTTCCTCAAATACCCGCCGCTTATCGAGTACCATCTCGGCCCCTGCCAGACCCTCGCCGAGGGAGATGGCTTCCGTATCTACCGCGCCCGCCGGGCCTGACCTGGCGGGCCCTGGCCCTTTATCCATACTCAAGCGGCACCCGATAGCCGCCCTCCCCCGTTCTCGACCGGGGGACCTGGAGATTTTTTTGTGACCGATCTGAACATTGCCAGCGCCACTCCCGCCAAGGATGGGCTGCACCGCTCTCTCAAGCCCCGCCACCTGAACATGATCGCCATCGGAGGTTCCATCGGCACCGGCCTGTTCGTCGCCTCCGGTGCCACGGTGGCCACTGCGGGCCCCGGCGGTGCGCTGCTGGCCTACGCGCTGATCGGCATGATGGTCTACTTCCTCATGACCAGCCTTGGCGAGATGGCGGCCCACATACCGGTTTCCGGCTCGTTCAGCACCTATGGCAGCCGTTTCGTCGACGATGGCTTCGGTTTCGCCCTTGGCTGGAACTACTGGTACAACTGGGCGGTGACCATCGCCGCCGAGCTGGTGGCAGCCCAATTGATCATGAGTTTCTGGCTGCCGGACGTACCCGGCATCTACTGGAGCGCCCTGTTCCTCGGCCTGATGTTCCTGCTCAACTTCGTTTCGGTTAAAGGCTTTGGCGAGAGCGAGTTCTGGTTCGCGCTGATCAAGGTGGTGACGGTCGTGGTGTTCATTGGCATTGGCCTGGCCACCATCTTCGGCATCATGGGCGGCATCGAATCCCCGGGCTTCAGCAACTTCACCCAGGGTGATGCGCCCTTCGTCGGCGGCCTGCAGGCCATGGTCGGGGTGGCGATGATCGCCGGCTTCTCGTTCCAGGGCACCGAACTGATCGGCATCGCCGCGGGCGAGTCGGAAAACCCGAAGAAGAACATCCCCATCGCCATCCGCCAGGTGTTCTGGCGCATTCTGATGTTCTACATCCTGGCGATCTTCGTGATCGGCATGCTGATCCCCTACACCGAACCGACCCTGCTGAAGAACGATGCCAGCGACATCAGCGTGTCGCCCTTCACCCTGCTCTTCGAACGCGCCGGCTTCGCTGCTGCCGCCAGCGTGATGAACGCGGTGATCCTCACCGCCATCCTCTCGGCCGGCAACTCGGGCATGTATGCGTCCACCCGCATGCTTTACAACCTGGCACTGCAGGGCAAGGCACCCAAGCTGTTCGCCAGCCTGTCCGCCAACGGCGTGCCACGCAATGCGCTCTACGCCACCACCCTGGTGGGTGCGCTGTGCTTCTTCACCTCCATCGTCGGGGACAGCACCCTCTATACCTGGCTACTGAACACCTCGGGCATGTGCGGCTTCATCGCCTGGCTGGGCATCGCCATTTCCCATTACCGCTTCCGCAAGGGCTACCTGACCCAGGGCGGGCGCCTGTCCGACCTGCCGTATCGCGCCAAGCTGTTCCCCTTCGGCCCGCTGTTCGCCTTCACCCTGTGCCTGCTGATCACCCTCGGGCAGAACTACCAGGCCTTCTTCGGCGAGAAGATCGACTGGGCTGGCCTCGCCGCCACCTACATCAGCCTGCCGCTGTTCCTCGTCATCTGGCTGGGCTACCGCCTGAAGAAGGGCAGCCGCCTGGTGAATTACTCGGAGATGGACGTTCGCGGCGGCGACAACTGACCGCCCGACAATTCGCGCTTGCCGGGGCAACCCGGCTTGTGCAAAATGCGCCCCGTCCTAGGGGAGTAGTCTCCCGCGAGCGCCCTGCTCGCCCGGCGTGCGTCAACACACTTGGTCCACAGACCATGGCGCATGCGACCCAGAACCTGCCTAGACAGGTCCGCGGTTTGACAAGACCTATGACACACACAACCTGACCCGGGGCGGGCAGATTGCGTGTGTCATGGTGATTAGTCGACCCGCCCCCGTAGGAACCCTGATGCTGGAATCCCTCTTCGTCCCGACCCTGATCGTTGCGCTCGCCGAAATCGGCGACAAGACGCAGCTGCTCGCGCTTCTCCTCGCCGCCCGCTTCCGCAAGCCCTGGCCGATCATCTGGGGCATCGTCGTCGCCACCCTGGCCAACCACTTCGCCGCCGGTGCCGTGGGTTCCTGGGTCGCCAGCTTCTTCTCCGCCGCCACCCTGAGCTGGATCCTCGCCGCCTGCTTCGCCGCCGTTGCCGCCTGGACCCTGGTCCCGGACAAGCTCGATGACGACGAAGAATCCGGCCTGAAGAAATACGGCCCCTTCGTCACCACCCTGATCGCCTTCTTCCTCGCCGAGATGGGCGACAAGACCCAGGTCGCCACGGTGATGCTGGCTGCCCAGTACCCGCATTTCGTCATGGTCGTCATGGGCACCACCCTCGGCATGCTGATCGCCAACGTACCGGTGGTACTGGCCGGTAACTTCGCGGCCGATCGCCTGCCGCTGGCACTGATCCGTCGCCTGGCCGCCGCTGCCTTCGCCGCCCTGGCCGTCTACGCCGTCTACGAAGCCCTGAAGCTCAGCGGAATGCTCTGAGTGATCGAGTGAAACGATGCCCGTCACCGCGTCCGGCTGGCGGGCATCGCAGCGCTCTCTTTTCCCCAGGCCGTGAACATGCCACCACCCGGCGGCGTTTCGGCCAATGGCGGCACCGGCCGAATCGGTAAAGTGGCGCACTGGATCAAGCGCAGGGGAGCGCATCGTGTCACTGGACGATATGAAGCGGCTGGTTCGCCAGCACATCGAGCTGTCGTGGAACAAGGGTCGCCTGGCCCTGGCCGAGCAGTTGCAGAGCAAGGATTTCCTCTACAAGAGTTCCTTCATCAGCCGCCCCTTCACCAGCAACGGCTATAGCCAGATGGTGGCGAACATTCGCGACGCCATGCCGGACCTGGAAGTGGTGGTCGAGGAATGCATCGCCGAAGGCAACAAGGTGGTGACCTGGTGCACCCTGATCGGCAGCATTCAGAAGCCCGCCCTGGGCTATCCGCCCAGCGACAAGGTGCTGAGCATCTCGGCCATGGCCTTCTGGACCTTCAACAGCCTGGGTGAAGTGCAGGAGATCTGCACCATGTTCGACATGGAAAGCTTCCGCGCCCAGCTCGGTCTCTCGACTCAGCACCTGGCCGAGAAAGCCCTACCCTGATCAGGGCTCGACGCCTTCTCGCAAGGAACCTAGAGATAGCCGTTGCTGCGGAACCAGGCGATGGTGCGTTCCAGGGTGACCTCCAGCGGCGTTTCGGCGACGAAGCCCAGCTCGTGGCGCGCCTTGCTGCCATCGAGGAACTGCCCGCCCGCCATGACCGCAATGGCGGTGTCATTCAGCTTGGGCAGTTCGCCCGACAACCGGAACCTCAAGCGCCCCAGCACCGCCATGCCCTTGGCCAGCGCCAGCGGCATGGGTTCGGGCGGCTGTACGCCGAGCAGGTTGGCGATGCGTTCAGTCAGCTCGGCCATTTCGATGTTCCGCCCAGTGAGCAGATAGCGCTCGCCCACCCGCCCCTTCTCCAGCGCCAGCAACAGGCCGCGTCCGGCATCGGCGGCATCCACCAGGTTGCGCCGGCCGGGTACGTAGTGGGTCATCCAGCCTTGCGCCATGGCAGTGACGATGCGTCCGGTACTGGGGCCGACGTCGAATTCCCCCAGGCACATGCCGGGAATGCCGATGATCACCGGCAGACCGCTGCGCGCCTGTTCGCGGGCCTGTTCATCCAGGGCCCACTTGCTCAGCAGATAGGGGTTCTTCCAGCGTGGCATTCCTTCATAGAACAGCCCTTCGTGGCCGGGCAGGCCTTCGGGGTGGCGCGGCAGGGCGATGGCCGCGCCGGTGTAGAGGATGCGCGGTACGTGGGCGGCGAGGCAGGCGGCATAGAAATGGTTGGTTTCGTCGAGGGCGCTGGCGACTTCTTCCTGCCAGCGTCGCGGACGCTTCGGGTAGCTGGCAGCGCAGAAGATCACACCGTCCAGCCCACTGAGTGCGCGGGTCAGGCCCGCATGATCGAGCAGTTCGGCGGCCCGGCATTCGGGCTCCAGGTAGGACAGCCTTTCAATCCGTGAGGACGGCCGGTGAATCAGCACCAACTGGTGCCCCGCGGCCTTCACCGCCCGTGCCGTGTGATGGCCGAGCAGCCCTGTTGCTCCAAGTACGGCGATTTTCACTGCAACTCCTCATCCGCTGGAGATTCACCACCCCGGGGTCTCCGGGGTGGCGGCAAGCAGTCTAGAACGCGGGTTGCCGGGATGCCAGGCAGGCGCATCCGGCGACCGAGGCCTCAGCGTTGGCCCTTGGCTTGCTGGTACAGCGGCATCACCTTCGGAATGGCCGCCTTCAAAGACGACATGCGCGAACTGGACGACGGGTGAGTGCTCATGAACTCCGGCGGGGCGCCACCACCAGCCTGCTCCATCTTCTGCCAGAGGGTGATGGCGGCGTTCGGGTCGTAGCCGGCGCGTGCGGACAGTTCCAGGCCGATCAGGTCGGCCTCGTTCTCGTTGGAGCGGCTGTTGGGCAGGGTCATCAGGTATTCCACACCCGCGTTGGCCATTCCCAGGCCGGCCTGGCCGACGCCCAGCACCGAGCCGATCTGGTTCGCCATCTGCACGCCATAGGCCTTGGACATGGCTTCGCGACTGTGCTCGCGCAGGGCGTGGGCAATTTCGTGGCCCATCACCGCGGCCAGCTCGTCGTCGGTGAGCTTGAGCTTATCGATCAGGCCGCTGTAGACGATGATCTTGCCGCCCGGACCGCAGTTGGCATTGAGCTCGTCGCTGTCGATGACGTTGGCTTCCCAGGCCCACTGCGCCGCGTCCGGGCGGAAGGCCGGGGTCTGCGCGATCAGACGCTTGGCGATGGCGTCGACACGGCGGGCGTCGCTGCTGTTCTTGTCCAGCACACCTTTCTGCTGGGCTTCGCTCAGGGTCTGCTGATAGGACTGGGCGTACATCTGATTGAGCTCGCCAGTCGACAGCATGCTGAACATGTACTGCTTGCGCTCGACGCCAACCGCTCCGCCACTGGTGGTATTGACGGCCTGGCATCCTGCCAGGAGAAGGGCCGCAGTCAGCCCGGACAGGTAAAACAGCTTGGCCATGGTGGCTCTCCATCGTTTCGCAAGGTCGGTAATCCTACGGCTGGCCCATGACCCGGGCAACCGCGTCGCATGTAGACAAGCCGGCGACGCTTTTATCTGCATCGGCGACTTAGGAAATTTCACAGTGCGGCCGATATACAGATTTACGGTGAATTTGCTTTTTCGGAGCCCACATGAAGTTCAGGTCCATTCAGTTCTCCATCGCAGCCCTCGCGGGGGCCAGCGTGCTGGCGGTGGTTGCCGCCCTGGTGCTCTACGCGCTGTTTTCCGGCGCCCGCACCCAGGAACTGGTGCAGCAACGCACCCAGGCGCTGCTCGAACAGGGCATCAAGGAACGCCTCGTGGCGCTCGCGCACTCCCAGGTCAGCCAGATTCAGCGCGAACTGGAGTATCCGCTGACCGTGGTGAAGGGTCTTGCCAGCACCAACCGCCTGATGGGCCAGACCGGCGCCGACGGGCAACCGGAACTGGGCCTGGTGCGCGAAGAAATGTCGCAGTTGCTTCGTGCCACCGTGACCGACAACCCGAAACTGCTGGATGCCTTCGCCGCCTGGGAGCCCAACGCCTTCGCTGGAAGCGACAGCGAGTACGCCGGGCGCAACGCCGAAGGCTTCAGCCAGGATGGACGCTTCATGCCCTGGTGGTACCGCAAGGCCGACGGCAGCCTGACCGTCGAGCCCATGGGCGACACACTGGAAAGCGAGAAAAAACTGGCCACCGGCATCCGCGAGGGCGAGTACTACCTGTGCCCGAAGGAAACGCGCCGCCCCTGCATCGTCGACCCGGCGCCCTACGAGATGGGCGGAAAGATGGTCATGATGTCCTCGTTCAACGCACCCATCCTGGTCGATGGCCAGTTCCGCGGTTCCGTGGGCGCCGACTTGTCGCTGGACTTCATCCAGGACCTGCTGCGTAACGCCGACCGCCAGCTTTACGATGGCGCCGGCGAACTGGCGCTGATCTCCGCCAATGGCCGCCTGGTCGCTTTCACCAAGGATGCCAGCAAGCTGGGCGAACCGGCCGACACGGCCATTCCGGGCGAGGCAATCAGGCAGCTGGCGAGCCTGTCCGATGGCAAGCCCGTCTTCAGCACCGACGGTGAGCAGATCCAGCTGCTGATGCCCTTCACCATCGCCGACACCGGGGTGCGCTGGACACTGTTCCTGCAACTGCCGCAGACAGCCGTGTATGGCGAACTCAAACAGCTGCAGACGGACCTGGCCGCCCAGCGCGACGCCGACATCCTCGGCATGACCCTGGTGGGCCTGCTGATCGCCGGTCTCGGCCTGCTGGTGATCTGGTTCGTCGGCTACGGCATCGCCCGTCCGCTGCGTCAGATGGTCGGCATGCTCGACGACATCGCCAAGGGCGACGGCGACCTGACCCAGCGCCTGCACAACAACCGTGCTGACGAGATGGGCGCCATCGCGGGCGGCTTCAACACCTTCCTCAGCAAGCTCCAGTCGATGATCAGCCAGGTGGTGACCTCGGTGCAGAAGGTCAGCGACTCCTCCGAGCACACTGCCGACATCGCCATCCGCACCAACCAGGGCGTGCAGAGGCAGTTGGCCGAAATCGAACTGGTGGCCACCGCCGTCCACGAGATGACAGCCACCGCCCAGGACGTGGCGCGCAACGCCACCCACGCGGCGGAAGCGGCCAGCCACGCCGACCAGGCGGCCAACCACGGCAAGCGCATCGTCCACAGCACCGCCGAGGCCATCAGCGCCCTGGCCACCGAGATCGGCCGCGCCGTGGGCGTGGTGCAGACCCTGGCCAAGGACAGCGAGAACATCAACGCCATCCTGGTGGCCATTCGCGGTATCGCCGAACAGACCAACCTGCTGGCGCTGAACGCGGCCATCGAGGCGGCGCGCGCTGGCGAGCAGGGTCGCGGCTTCGCGGTGGTGGCGGACGAGGTGCGCAACCTGGCGCAGAAGACCCAGCAGGCCACCGAAGAAATCCAGACCATGATCCAGCAACTGCAGCACGGCACCCGCGAAGTGGTGAAAGTGATGCAGGACAGCCAGGACAAGACCGACACCAGCGTGCAGCACGCCAACGAGGCCGCCCATGCGCTGGAGTCCATCACCCAGGCGGTATCGGTGATCAACGACATGAACACCCAGATCGCCAGCGCCGCCGAGGAACAGAGCGCGGTGGCCGAGGACATCAACCGCAACGTGATCAACATCGGCCAGGTGGCCAATGAGGTTGCCGGCGGCGCCGACGAGGCCTCCCAGGCCAGCGCGGAACTGACCAAACTGGCCGAGCAACAGCGGCGGTTGATCAATCAGTTCAAGGTCTAAGAACAAGCCCCTCTCACGAGGGGCTTGTTCTTTTGTAGGGGCGATTTCAATCGCCAAGCAGGCCGAAGGTCTGCCCTGCTGGCTCCGTGGGGGCAGCCGAGCTGCCCTTGGCGAATGAATTCGCCCCTACAGCCTCAAGCCGGCGTCAGGCACTCGGGCCCGTCGAGCTTAGGATCGTTCACCAGGGTGGCCAGGGCGCGTTCGCGCAATTGAGGACCGGGATGGGTCAGCAGTTCGAGCAATTGCATCGGCGTCGAGTCGGCGGCGAGCCAGAGGCGCTGCGCCTCTTCGTCCAGCACCAGCGGGCGGCGCATGTCGGCGACCGGCCGGGTGACCATGGCCAGGCTGAGGTACTCCACATCCCCCACCGGGTAGGCCTCCCAGAGCCCGGCCATGTACAGGGTCCCGCCCTCGGCGCTGATCCAGTAGGGCCGCTTGCGCACGCCGCGCCATTCATAGAAGCCGTTGGCCAGGATCAGGCAGCGCCGTGAACGGAAGGCTTCGCGGAACATAGGCTGGTCGGCCAGGGTTTCGGCACGGGCGTGAGCAGGAGTCTTCGACAGGTCAGTGAGCCAGGCCGGGGTAAGCCCCCAGCGGGCCAGGTCAGCGCGGCGCTGCCCGTCCAGCTCGCGCAGCATCAGCACCCGGCCGCCCGGCGCAAGGTTCCAGTGCGGCTGGTGATCGGCGGGGAATCCGGGAAGGGCCGCCAGCGTGGGCGTCCAGCGGAACAGGGCGAAGCGTCCAGACATTGGGCAGCCAGTTCGGGTCGGGAATCAGCAGAGCAGAGTGCCGGGGTAACTGTCGGGCTCCTCGCCCGCCAGGGGTTGCGCGGCATTGTACGCGGCGATCAGCCCTCTGGCGCGTTCGGCGTCCTCGTCTTCGACCAGCAGGCCGAGCAGACCGAACACCGGCAACTCCCCGATGCCGCCCAGCAGGTGGCCGCCGGCCAGGTATGCCTCCACGCCTTCGCTGGCCAGCATGCCCATCAGCAATTCCGCTTCGATCAGGTCCCTGGGCTCATAGATGCGCCGCATCAGTCATCCTCCCGACGAACCTCCAGATTCCACTCCCGGCCATCGGTCCAGAGCAGGAACAGGATGGGCCGGCAACACACCGGGCAGTCTTCGATGTACTGCTGGTCGCCGCCGGAGAGATCCAGCACGGCCTCGGCCGGCTCGCCGCAGTAGGGGCATTGATAGCCCTCCGTTTCCAGCATCCCCGCCTCCCGTGTGACTTGCCTGTATAATCGCCGGTCTATTTGAGGCCCCGCATGCCGGGGCCTTCACCCTTATACCCAGCCGATTCCAGAACAAGAGTGACCAATGGGCGAATTTGAAGCCATCCGACCCTATGACGATGCCGAGGTCTCGACGGTGCTTTCGCGCCTGTTCGCCGACGACGCTTTCCTCGGCACCCTCACCCGCTATCGTTTCCCGAAGCTGGCGGGCCCGCTGGGCTGGCTCCTCAAGCCTGTTATAGCTCATCGGCTGCGTCGCGAGTTCGCCAGCATCGATTCCGTCGCCGCGCTGCAGGACCGCATCGAGCCCTATGTGGACAACACCATCGAGCGCGCCACTGATGGCGTGACCTACTCGGGTGTGGAACGCCTGAAGCCGGGCACCGCCTACCTGTTCCTGGCCAATCACCGCGACATCGTGATGGACCCGGCCTTCGTCAACTACGCCGTGTACCACGCCGGCCTGCCGACTCCGCGCATCGCCATCGGCGACAACCTGCTGCAGAAGCCCTTCGTCAGCGATCTGATGCGCCTGAACAAGAGTTTCATCGTGCACCGCAACCTGGCCGGCCGCCGCGAGAAGCTGGCGGCCTTCCAATTGCTGTCGGCCTACATCAACCACTCGATCTGCAAGGACGGCCAGTCGATCTGGATCGCCCAGGCCGAAGGCCGCGCCAAGGACGGTGACGATCGCACCGATTCGGCGATCCTCAAGATGTTCCACATGAGCCGCAAGGACGAACCTTTCCCGCAGGTGATCCGTGATCTGCACCTGATCCCGGTGTCCATCAGCTACGAGTACGATCCCTGCGACCAGGCCAAGGCCCGCGAGCTGCAGGTCCGCGCCAGCACCGGCAGCTACGCCAAGGCGCCAGGTGAGGACGACGCGAGCATTGCCCTGGGCATCACCGGCTACAAGGGCCGTGTGCACATCGCCTTCGGCAGCGAGATCGGCAGCGCCAGCGAAGACGCCAAGCAGCTGGCCCAGGAAATCGACAAGCAGATCCTCGGTGGCTACCGGTTGTTCCCCGCGCATTACCTGGCTTACGCCATGTGGAGCGAACGCGATCCCGAGCTGCGCGTGCCGACGGCGGCCGAGGTCTTCGGCGAGGATGAACTGGCCCGCGCCCAGGCCGAGTGGCAGAAGCGCCTGGGCGCCTGCCCGGAGGTACAGCGCCCGTACCTGATCCAGCAGTACGCCACCCCGGTGCGTAACCAGTACCGGATCAAGGCCGGGCTGCCGCTCTGATTCGCATCAAGGCTCGGCACAAAAGAAAACGGCGACCCGAAGGTCGCCGTTTTTCATTGCGGGCTCAGACCTGGGTACTGGCCCAGGAAACGCCGAGGGCCACGGCCAGGCTGAAGTAGCCGAAGGCGTAGAAGAAGCGATTCAGGCGCTGCGCCGACTCATCCTGGACGGTGGGGCCGTCCACCCCTTCCAGCTCGCTTTCGGCGGCCAGACGGGCGATGGAGCGCTGCTCGCGCCAACGGGTAGCCAGCAGCACCCAGGCACCAGCACATGCAAAGAACAGGGCCAGGCCATTCACGACCTGGGCGGGGTGGGCCAGAAACATGGCCCAAAGCGCCTGCAGCGACATCTCAAACTCCGCTTCAGGGGGTGCAGCCGTGCACACAACCTGCAAGACAAGGAACAGTCCGCCCTGATTCCGGGCGGTTCTCGGGATGGCGCTGAGTTTACCGAACCGGCGGCTTCGCTGATGGACGTTCCGACGAATGCCGCCGCTGTCCGGCCGGAAACGAAAAAGCCCGGCACATGGCCGGGCTTTTTCACTTGGGGTCCGCTTACTGCTGGGACAGGACCTGACCGATGGTCGGATCCTTGAAGGCGCGGGTCAGGGCATCGCTCAGCACGTCGCTCACCAGCTTGGTGTTTGTCTGCTGGTTCGGTGCAGTGCCGAAGCGCTGGTTCAGCGAAGCACCGTACTTGCCGCTGTAACGACGGGCGCTGTTCTGCACATCGACACGGAAGCTGGCGCTGATGTTGGCCTCGGTCACGTAGGTTTCCTTGGGCGACTGGTACTTCAGGTCGGCCAGGGTCAGGGTCAGCTGCGGCGCGTTGTAGGCGTTGGGCGACGGGGTGAAGCCCAGCAGGCGCACGGCGGCCTCGGCTTCAGCCTGCAGGCGCGGCAGGATGTCCTGGCCCTGGACGCTGATAGCGCTGGTATCAGCGTAGATGCCGCCACGGGTGCCAAGCACCGGAGACGGACGACCGTCGGCGACGCGCACCACCACCGGCTGGCCTTGGCCAACCGGAGTCAGCGGGCCGGTGAGCTTGGGTTGCGGGCTGAGTTGTTGCGGGCTGAGGGCACAGCCGACCAGGGTCAGGCTGAGGGCGGCCAGCAGGCCAAGCAACGGGCGTTTCAGCATGCTTTTATCTCTCCAGGAATGAAGGCAAAACGGCCGGCAGTATAACCACCCGGCCGAGGTACTGACAGAGCGCCAGCTCCCATGCAATATCAGACCGCCATCCGCATGCACGGTTCCTGTCATGCCCCTGTCACGCCCGCGTGGGATAAAGGCGCTGCCCCCGTTGGAGTAGCCCCGATGATCCTCTTCTGGTCCCTGTTCGCCCGCCGCCCGCAACGCCGCAGCTTCGCCCTGGTGGATCAGGCCGGGATCTGCCGTGGCCTGCACCAGGGAATCGACCGTCCGGCCGGCGGCAATTGGGTCGAAGTCAGCGAAGCCAGCCTTGCCTGGCTCGACCAGCCCCTCCCCGCCAGCGCTCGCGTCGCACCGGTCGTCGGACAATCTTCGCGCCGCCGCGCGTTGGCAGCCTGACCGGCGGAAGAAGAAAAGTCACACCAAGCGCCCTATTCGCCCCATTTCATCGTTATAATCGCCCCCCGATTATAAGGTCGTCTCCTGATCGGGCCTCGCAACACCGCACCTCGCGCCAGCTTGGGCATCCGCACAGCCCCACAGAGAGCCGTCCACTTTTCGCGCTGCCACTCGTTGGCTTGCCGCATCCTTCCGCCCGTATTGCAAACGTTTGTTGCAGGGACGCACGCGTAGCAACGCGCGTGCAGACGGAAGCGGCTTGTCCGGGAGCAGGCGAATCTTTTGAGGTTCACGACTCCAAAAGAGCGTGAGATGACGGTTTTTCACTACTTCACGAGAGAGTGGCGAGCAAATGGCGCAAAACGATTACGAAGCAGTGGACGTGTTGCTGGTCGGGGCCGGCATCATGAGCGCTACGCTAGCGGTACTGCTTAAAGAGCTCGATCCCGGCATCAAGCTGGAGATCGCAGAACTCCGGGAGTCGGGGGCCATCGAGAGCTCCAACCCCTGGAACAACGCAGGTACCGGTCATGCGGGCCTCTGCGAACTGAACTACACGCCCCAGGCGGCCGATGGTTCCATCGACATCAAGAAGGCCGTCAACATCAACGCCCAGTTCGAGGTTTCCAAGCAGTTCTGGGCCTACATGAGCGGCAAGAGCGCGTTCGGCTCGCCCAAGACCTTCATCAATGCTGTCCCGCACCTCTCCTTCGTGCGCGGCGACAAGGACACCGCCTTCCTCAAGAAGCGCTTCGAGCTGCTCCGCCAGCACCACGCCTTCAGCGAGATGGAATACACCGAAGACCGCGCCACCATGGCCAAATGGGCACCGCTGATGATGAAAGGACGCGATGCGTCCGAGAAGATCGCCGCGACCCGCGCCATGAACGGCACCGACGTCAACTTCGGCGCGGTCACCAATCAGCTGCTGCAGTATCTCGAAAGCCTGCAGGGCACCCGCGTCAGCTACTTCCAGAAGGTCACCGACCTCAACCGCACCGACAGCGGCTGGAAAGTCAGCATCAAGAACACCCAGAGCGGCGCCAGTCGAGAAGTGTCCGCACGCTTCGTGTTCCTCGGCGCTGGCGGCGGCGCGCTGCCGCTGCTGCAGCTTTCCGGCATTGACGAGGGCAAGGGCTTCGGCGGCTTCCCGGTCAGCGGCCAGTGGCTGCGCTGCGACAACCCCGAAGTGGTCAAGCAGCACCAGGCCAAGGTCTACAGCCAGGCTGAAGTCGGCGCCCCGCCGATGTCCGTGCCGCACCTGGACACCCGCGTGGTCGATGGCAAGAAGTCCCTGCTGTTCGGACCCTATGCCGGTTTCACCACCAAGTTCCTGAAGCACGGTTCCTTCATGGACCTGCCGCTTTCGGTCCGTCCGAGCAACCTCCTGCCGATGCTCTCGGTGGCCCGCGACAACATGGACCTGACTCGCTACCTGATCAAGGAAGTGATGCAGTCCCAGGATCAGCGCCTGGATGCCCTGCGCAAGTTCTACCCGGAGCTCGACCCGGCCGACTGGCGCCTGGAAGTGGCCGGCCAGCGCGTGCAGATCATCAAGAAGGACAACAAAAAGGGCGGCGTCCTGCAGTTCGGCACCGAACTGGTCTCCTCCGAAGACGGCAGCATCGCCGCCCTGCTGGGTGCATCCCCAGGTGCTTCGGTGACCGTCTCCATCATGCTCAACCTGATCGAGCGCTGCTTCGCCGAGCAGGCCCGTTCCGAGCAATGGGCGACCAAGCTGAAGGAAATCTTCCCGGCCCGCGAAAAGGCCCTGGAAAGCGACGCGGCCCTGTACCGCGATATCAGCGCCCGTTCCGATGCGGCCCTGGGCCTGACCAGCGTCAACACTGCGACCCAGAGCATCGCCTGAGTCCCAGCGTTGAGCTGAAAGAAACCGCCCTTCGGGGCGGTTTTTTATTGCCTGCGGAAACGCTTTTCGTAGGAGCGAGCTCTGCTCGCGAATCAGCGCGCCCATGAAAAAGCCCGCTCTAAGCGGGCTCTTCAACAGCGCAAAGGGATCAGCCGCGCGCGGCCTTGATCACCTCGATGTACGGCTCGGCCATGCGCTGATCCTGGATCAGGGCGATGAAGTCGTTGCCGTTTTCATCCTTGGCGTTGAGGTCGTAACCGGCCTCGATGAAGAAGCCGACGAAGCGCTCGAAGTCGTCGATACGCAGGCCGCGATAGGCCTTGATCAGCTTGTGCAGCGAAGGCGGCGTGGAGTCGGCCGGCTCGACCGTGAGGAACAGCTTGATCGAGTCATCGGAGATTTCTTCGCCAATCACCTGCTTCTTGTCTTTACGCATCGCTCACATCTCTCGGGCCGGGTATCTCGGGGGCGGGCAGTTTACCCCCGCCCGGCCCTCACGCTCAACGCAGGCGTACCGCACCGCTGTGCAGGTCGGCCCAGACATGGCCATTGGGATAGCTGAGGAACTGGCAGTAGACCGGCCCGTTGCGCAGCAGATCGAGTACCGCCGCGTACTGCGCCATCGGGTAGTTCAGGCTGAGGATACGGGTCTGCGGGTCGTAGCCGGGCTTCTTCAGGCTCTTGCCTTCGCCGTCGAACTGGATCACCACCTGTCGCACGTCGGCGCCCTTGCTCAACGGTTTGCCCTTCAGCCGCACCACTGCGGGCGAGGTGATGGGAATCGGTTGCTGGTTGGACTGGCGCTGGCTACCCAGCACTACCGCGTACTCGGTGATCTGGATCAGCTGTTGCAACTCGGGCTGTTCCTGGCGCAGCGACAGGTCGTCCGGTGGCAGGAACTGGGCATGCATGGGGGCGTTTTCAGCGGCGCCTGCGGGCAGGCAGAGGATCAGCAGGAGAGCAGCGCCAAAGCGCAGGGGGGCGGACATCGAAAGCTCCAACAGCGAGGGAGCGCAGCACTCTAGCACGGCCCCGGGGCGCTCTGGCATACGACTCAGGTCAGTCCTGCACACCGCCGCTAAGCCCTATACTCGGCGGGTTGCCGCGAAGGAGCCGCCATGTCCGCATACCTCCCCCCTGTTTTCGCCGCCCTGCACCAATCCCTGCGCGAGGGCTACAGTCTGGCGAACCTGCGTGGCGACCTGGCCGCCGGGGTGACCGTCGGCATCATCGCCATCCCCCTGGCCATGGCGCTGGCCATCGCCGTCGGCGTGGCCCCGCAGCATGGCCTCTACACGGTGCTGCTGGCGGCACCGCTGATCGCCCTCACCGGCGGTTCGCGCTTCAACATTTCCGGCCCCACGGCGGCCTTCGTGGTGATCCTGCTGCCCATCACCCAGCAGTTCGGCCTCGGCGGCCTGCTGCTCTGCACGTTGATGGCGGGGCTGATCCTCATTGCCATGGGCCTCGCGCGGCTAGGGCGGCTGATCCAGTTCATCCCCTATCCGGTGACGCTCGGCTTCACCGCCGGCATCGGCATCGTCATCGCCACCCTGCAGATCAAGGATCTGCTCGGCCTGCAGTTGGCCCAGACTCCGCAGAACTACGTGGACCAGTTGTACCTGCTGGCCCAGGCGCTGCCGACCACACACCTGGGCGATACCCTGGTGGCCATTGCCTGCTTCGCAGTGCTGGTGATCTGGCCACGCCTGGTACCCAAGGTGCCGGGCCACCTGGTGGCGCTGGCCCTCGGCGCACTGCTCGGCCTGATGCTGGAGGTGCTGGGCCTGCCCGTGGCCACCCTGGGTGAACGCTTCAGTTATGTGGTCGACGGCGTCAGCCATCCCGGTATCCCACCCTTCCTGCCCACCTTCGCCTGGCCCTGGCAGCTACCGGGACCGGACGGCCAGCCACTGGGCCTGTCGTTCGAGCTGATCCGCCAGCTGCTGGCACCGGCCTTCGCCATCGCCATGCTCGGCGCCATCGAGTCGCTGCTCTGCGCCGTGGTGGCCGACGGCATGGCAGGCACCCGGCACGACCCCAATGCCGAACTGCTCGGGCAGGGCCTGGGCAACCTGGTCGCTCCGCTGTTCGGCGGCATCACCGCCACCGCCGCCATTGCTCGCAGTGCCGCCAACGTACGCGCCGGGGCCCGTTCGCCCATCGCCGCCATCATCCACGCCGGCGTAGTGCTGCTGGCCATGCTGCTGCTCGCACCGCTGTTCAGCTACCTGCCGATGGCGGCCCTGGCGGCGCTGCTGCTGATGGTGGCCTGGAACATGAGCGAGGCTCGGCACGTGGTGCACACCCTGCGCATCGCACCGCGCAACGATGTGCTGGTCCTGCTCACCTGCCTGGTGCTGACGGTGCTGTTCGACATGGTGCTGGCGGTGGGGGTCGGCCTGTTGCTGGCGGCCGGCCTGTTCATCAAGCGCATGAGCGACCTGACCGACGCCGCGCCCCTGCCCCGCCACTTCCATGAGGCGCTGAGCGAGCTGCCTGAGCAGGTGCTGGCCTACGCCATTCGCGGGCCGCTGTTTTTCGGCGCGGCGGAAAAGGCCCTGAGCGTGCTACGCCGCTTCAATCCGGAGGTGAAGGTGGTGATCGTCGAGATGAGTGCCGTGCCCATGCTGGACATGACGGCGCTGGCGGCACTGGAAAACCTGCTGCACGACTACGGCCGACAGGGCGTCGGCCTGGTGCTGGTGGGTACGTCACCCCGGGTGCGGCTGAAGCTGCGCCGCGCCGGCGTGCATCGGGAGACGGGCCGATTGGCCTACGTGAAAACCCTGGAACAGGCTCGCGCCAAGGCGTTGCGATGGCTGGAGCCTGACGAGTCTCAGTTGAACAGCGAGGTCATCCAGGCCAGGTAATCCGCCACGCCCGCTTCACCCTCGCGGGGTGACCAGGCGGGCAATTCACCTTCGCCCACCGGACGATAAGGGCCCGCCTTGCATTCGAACAAGATGGTGTCCGGTTCCAGCACCACCAGCGCGTGGAATACCCCCGGCGGCACGTCGACGCCAACGCAGTCACCACCTGCCACGAGTTCACGCTGGTCGATCACCTTGCCGTCTTCGTCGAAGATCAACAGGCCCAGGCGTCCCTTGATCACCAGCAGGCTTTCCGCCTTGTCGGCGGACAGGTGACGGTGCGGCGGGATGTAGGTTCCGGGTTGCAGCCCCACCGCCATGCGATGGCAGGGCTCTTCCATGGCGTGGAAGTTGTGGTGCTGGCGTTTGCGCGGGCTCGCCGCTGACTTCTCGGCCAGTTCAGCGAACAAGGCCTGATCGAGGAAACGCGGCGAGCTCATGGCTTAGAGTCCCTTGACCGCGAAGATGCCCGCGGCGTTGCGCCAGTAGCCCTTGTAGTCCATGCCGTAGCCGAAGATGTAGCGGTCTACGCAGGGCAGGCCCACGTAGTTGGCCTTCAGGTCCGGGCGGGCCTTGCGGTCGTGGGTCTTGTCGATCAGCACGGCGGTGTGCACGTTGGCGGCGCCCGCGTGTTTGCAGAAGTCGATGATGGCGGCCAGGGTGTGCCCCTCGTCGAGGATGTCGTCAATGATCAGGACATCGCGGTCGATGAAGGAAATTTCCGGCTTGGCCTTCCAGAACAGCTCGCCGCCGCTGGTTTCATTGCGGTAGCGGGTGGCGTGCAGGTAGGACAGCTCCAGCGGGAAGTCCAGCTTGGGCAGCAGCTTGCCGGCGAAGATCAGGCCGCCGTTCATGACGCAGAAAACCACCGGGTTGCGCTCGGCCAGTTCGCCATTGATGGCTTCGGCGACCTGGGAGATGGCGGCCTCGACCTGGGCGTCGGTGTACAGGCAATCGGCTTCGGCCATCACCTGGCGGATGTGTGCGAGATCGGCGGACATGGCAATTCCTCTGGATTCAGCGGGGAACATGCGCGGTTCCCGGTTAAAACTTGAACAGGTCGTCAAGATAAAAGTCGGCAAAGGTACTCATCCGCCTGCCCCTGAGCAAGCCCCGACGGACGAGCGTCGACCATACTGCAGCAGGCTGCTGCCGCGTGTGACAGTTCCTTGCGTGACCGCGACATCAGTGCCCCGGACCCACCAGTCAGTGCAGCACAGCCTGTAATCAATGGATTAAGCTAACGCAATTTTTTTGCCAGCCCGCCGGAGAATCTTCCCATGCCCATCCGTGAGATCCGCCATCCGCTGATCCGCCACAAGCTCGGCCTGATGCGTCGCGCCGACATCAGCACCAAGAACTTCCGCGAACTGGCACAGGAAGTCGGCGCCCTGCTGACTTACGAAGCGACCAATGACCTGCCCCTGGAAAACTACGAAATCCAGGGCTGGGCCGGCACCGTGCAGGTCGAGAAGATTGCCGGCAAGAAGATCACCGTGGTGCCCATCCTGCGCGCCGGTATCGGCATGCTCGACGGCGTGCTCAGCCTGATCCCCGGCGCCAAGGTCAGCGCCGTGGGCGTGGCCCGCAACGAAGAAACCCTGGAAGCCCACACCTACCTGGAAAAACTAGCGCCGGAGATCGACGAGCGCCTGGCGCTGATCATCGACCCGATGCTCGCCACCGGCGGTTCCATGGTCGCCACCATCGACCTGCTCAAGCGCGCCGGCTGCAAGGAAATCCGCGCCATGGTGCTGGTCGCCGCGCCGGAAGGCATCAAGGTGGTCAACGATGCCCACCCGGACGTGATGATCTTCACTGCGTCCATCGATCAGAAGCTCAACGAGCACGGCTACATCATTCCGGGCCTCGGGGATGCCGGCGACAAGATCTTCGGCACCAAGCAGAAGGAAAACTGATCGATGAGCGACGAATTCAAGGACCCGCTCTGGCGCCAGGTCATCTCCGGCGCGCAGATGCTCTTCGTGGCTTTCGGCGCCCTGGTGCTGATGCCGCTGATCACTGGACTGGACCCGAACGTAGCGCTCTTCACCGCAGGCCTCGGCACCCTGCTGTTCCAGCTGGTCACCGGCCGCCAGGTGCCGGTGTTCCTGGCTTCCAGCTTCGCCTTCATCACCCCGATCATCCTCGCCAAGGGCCAGTTCGGCCTGGCCGCGACCATGGGCGGCGTGGTGGCGGCTGGCTTCGTCTACACCTTCCTTGGCCTTGCGGTGAAGATCAAAGGCACCGGCTTCATCGACCGTCTGCTGCCGCCGGTGGTGATCGGCCCCGTGGTGATCTCCATCGGCCTGGCCATGGCCCCCATCGCCGCCAACATGGCCATGGGCAAGGGCGGTGACGGCGCCGAGCTGATCCCCTACGCCACCGCCATGTGGATCTCCATGCCGGCGCTGCTGACTACCCTGATCGTCGCCGTATTCGGCAAGGGCATCTTCCGCCTGGTGCCGATCATCTCCGGCGTGGTCGTCGGCTTCGCCCTGTCCTTCTGGTTCGGCGTGGTGGATACCGCGAAGATCGCCGCCGCCCCCTGGCTGGAACTGCCGAACTTCACCGCCCCCGAGTTCAACCTGCAGGCCATCCTGTTCATTGTCCCGGTGGCGCTGGCCCCGGCCATCGAACACATCGGCGGCGTGATTGCCGTGGGCAGCGTGACCGGCCGCAATTACCTGAAAACGCCCGGCCTGCACCGCACCCTGCTGGGTGACGGCCTGGCCACTTCGGCCGCTGGCCTGTTCGGCGGCCCGCCGAACACCACCTATGCCGAAGTGACCGGCGCGGTGATGCTGACCAAGAACTACAACCCGAAGATCATGACCTGGGCCGCCGCCTTCGCCATCGGCCTGGCCTTCATCGGCAAGTTCGGCGCCATCCTGCAGAGCATCCCGGTTCCGGTCATGGGCGGCATCCTCTGCCTGCTGTTCGGCTCCATCGCTGCGGTAGGCCTGAACACCATGATCCGCCACCAGGTGGACCTGGCCGAAGCCCGCAACCTGGTGATCGTTTCCGTGACCCTGGTATTCGGCATCGGCGGCATGCTGGTGGGCACCGGCACCGGCCAGGACGACTTCGGCCTGAAGGGCATCGCCCTTTGCGCCATCGTCGCCATCGCGCTGAACCTGATCCTTCCGGGGCACCAGACCTGGAAGCATCAAAGCGCGGACGACGCGCCGCATATCTGACCTGCTGAATTGTAAAAGCCCCGCATCTGCGGGGCTTTTACATAGAGCTTTGCCGTTCAGGGATTCCCGTAGGATGGGTAGAGCGGAGCGAAACCCATTAAGTCGGAGTGATGGGTTTCGTTCCTCGCGGAACGCCGCCCGCCCCATCCTACGTGGAGGGTTGTGCCTCGCGGAGCATGCTGTCGTCCTGTGACTCCATCCCCCACTGCTGCAACCGCTTGAGGCTTTCACGATAGGGTTTGAGCCCGGCCCACAGCAGCAGCACCGAGCTGGCCACCGCAATGGTGGTAACGATCACCAGCGAATAGCGCAGGGCCTTGTCGTCAGCGAATACATAGTCGGTCACCAAGGCGACTGCGGTGGGACCGAAGCCCAGGCCGATCAGGGTGATGACGAACAGGTAGATGGCCGAAGCCTGGCCGCGCATGGCGTTGGGCATGATCTCCTGGATCGCCGCCGGCGCCACACCGAAGGGCATGCTCAGGCAGAACACCGTGGGCGCCATCAGTACCGTGACCCAGAACGAATCGTCCAGCAGCGGAAACAGCACCACCAGCGGCAGCGCGCCCAAAGCGGCGAACAGGCCGACACGCATGTTGGCATCGGTCCGGCCGTGCTTGGCCATCCAGTCCGCCAGGCGCCCGCCGAAGACGATGCCGAGGCAACCGAACACCGCCACCAGGCTGCCGTAGATCACACCGACCTGGCCGGCATCCCAGCCATGTGTGCGGATATAGAAGGTGGGAATCCAGGCTGCACTGCCGTAGCCGGCGAAGGCCAGGCCGGCGAAACCGAAGTTATGGCAGATCACGGTGCGCCGGTTGCTGCGCAGGTAGCGGCCAACCTCGGCGAGGGGCACCACTACGCCGGCACCGACACCACGTCGTTGCGGCTCACGCACCGCCAGCATCAGCAGGGTGAAGAGCGCGCCAGCGGCGCCGAGGGCCAGGAAGATCAGTTGCCAGGGTCGTACCTCACCCAGCACCGGCAGATGCACATCGCCCTGCGCCGAGGCGAATTTGATCACCAATCCGCCCAGCAGGAAGGCCAGCCCGGAGCCGAGATAAACGCCCATGGAATAGACGCTGATGGCCGTGGCGCGACGCTCCTTGGGAAAGCTGTCGGCGATCAACGAATAGGCCGCCGGCGACAGCGCCGCCTCACCCACGCCGACACCGATGCGGCAGAGCAGGAATTGCCAGTAGAGCCTGGCCATGCCGCAGGCGGCGGTGGCGGCGCTCCAGAACAGCACCCCCACGGCGATCAGTCCACGCCGGCTACGGGTATCGGCCAGGCGCCCGAGCGGGATGCCGCAGACCGTATAGAAAAGCGCGAAGGAGAGGCCCATCAGCAGACTCATCTGCGTATCGCTGATGACCAGGTCGCGGCGGATGGGCTCCACCAGCAGGTTGAGGATCTGCCTGTCGATGAAGGACAGCACGTACGCCACCATCAGGATGGCGACGGTGGTCCAGGCACTCAGACTCGAGGGATAGCCGTTGTTCTTGTTCTGCACTGGGCTCTCCTCGGCGCCGCCGGTGCGGCGCACGACGGTGGAAGGGAGATTCCAGCTTAGGTGGCCATGGACGGCCTGAATACCGAGGAAGGCGCCATATAGGCGGGCTGAATGCGATCCGTGCCCTTCGGCTAATGACTACCTCAGGAGGAGATCGTAGGAGCGAGCTCTGCTCGCGATGGAGCACCGGCTCACTCCTACATGGAAGGGCTCAGAGAGGCCGCACCGCGGTTTCGCACAGTTTCACCAGGGCCGATACCCACTGCGGATGGCTGTTCATGCAGGGCACCAGCACCAGCTCCTGGCCACCGGCTTCCTGGAACTGTTCGCTGCCGCGCTGGCCGATCTCCTCCAGGGTCTCGATGCAGTCGGCAACGAAGGCCGGGCACATCACCAGCAGCTTCTTCACGCCCTGCTTCGCCAGCTCATCCAGACGAGTTTCGGTATAGGGCTCGATCCACTTGTCCTTGCCCAGGCGCGACTGGAAGGACACCGACCATTGGCCAGGCTGCAGGCCCGCGCGCTCGGCGAAGGCTTCCGCAGTGCGCTGGCACTGGCTGCGGTAGCAGACCGCAAGGACCTCGTCGCTGACGCCCCGGCTGTCCGGAGCACGCAGGTCGTGCTGCGGATCGATGTCCTTCACCAGCTTGCGGATGTGCCGCTCGGGCAGGCCGTGGAAGCTCAGCAGCAGATGGTCGAAGCCCTGGTCCAGGTAAGGCTTGGCGCTGGCCACCAGGGCATCCAGGTAATCCGCTTCGGCGAAGAAAGGGGGCAGCACCGATACCTCCAGCTTCAGGCCTTGTTCGCGGATCACCCGGCGAGCTTCTTCGATAGCCGTGGTGGTGGTGCTGTCGGCGAACTGTGGATAAAGCGGCGCCAGGGTCACGCGTTTGACGCCCTGCGCAGCCAACTTGCGCAACGCGCTTTCGATAGAGGGTTGGCCGTAGCGCATCGCCAGCTCCACCGGACCATGGGGCCAATGGGGAGCGATGGCGTCCTGCAACTCACGGCTGAGCACGATCAGCGGCGAGCCTTCCGGCCACCAGATGGACGAATAGGCGTGAGCCGACTGCGCCGGGCGCTTGATCAGGATCAGCGAGACCAGCAGACGCCGGAGCGGCCAGGGCAGGTCAACCACATAAGGGTCCATGAGGAACTGGTTGAGGTAGCTCCGTACATCCTCCACCTTGGTGGAAGCCGGGGACCCCAGGTTGACCAACAACAGCGCGTGATCAGTCATCAAACATCCTTAGGCTTCAGCAGGTCGCCGAGCGCCATGTCCAGATCGGTGAATGCAAAGGTGAAACCCGCCGCCCTCAGGCGGGACGGAACCGCGCGCTGGCCCCCCAGCAACAGGCCGGACAGCTCGCCCAGCAGCAGGCGCAGGACGAAGGCCGGCGCCGGCATGAAGGCCGGTCGCCCCAGCGCGCGCCCGAGGCTACGGGCGAAGTCGCGGTTGCGGACCGGTTGCGGCGAGCACGCATTATAAGGACCGCGCGCATCGGTCCGCCGCAAGAGAAAATCCATCAGGGCGATTTGGTCATGCAGGTGCACCCAGGGCATCCACTGGCGGCCGTTGCCGAGCGGGCCGCCCAGCCCCAGCCGGAAAGGCGGCACCAGACGTTTGAGGAAACCGCCATCGTGCGCCAGCACCAGACCGGTGCGTACCAGCACCACGCGGATGCCAAGGGCTTCGGCCCGTTGCGCAGTCTCTTCCCAGGCCACGCAGAGCTGACTGGCAAAGTCATCGGTAATGGGCGCGGAGTCTTCGGTCAGCTCCCGCTCGCCCCCATCGCCGTACCAGCCAACCGCCGAGCCGTTGAGCAGCACCTGCGGCATCTGGTCGCGCTTTCCCAGCCACTCCAGGAGCTGCTCCGTGAGCGTGATGCGACTGCCCCAGAGTTGTGCCTTGCGCTTGTTGCTCCAGGGCCGTTCGGCAATGGGTTCGCCGGCCAGATTGATGACGGCGTCCAGCGGTTCTTCGCCATAGTCGGAAAACTGTCCGATACCACGCACCGTACGACCGCACAGGCTGGCCACGCTCTGCGGCCGGCGACTCAGCACGGTAAGCTGATGCCCATCCGCCAGCCAGCGTTGACAGAGTGCCCGACCGATCAGACCAGTACCGCCGGTCAGCAATATGTGCATGGCATCCTCCTCGCATGGCGCTAAGTGCGGATATCGCCCTAGTCTGGTTTATGACGTTCCGACGTGCCCCGGATCGGGCCACGCACCGTCAGAAATTCAGAAGTCCGCGATTGGAACCGATCAACCTGTACAGCGCTTGAAAGTTGTACAGGTCTTGTCTAAAGCGTAGCCTGAAGCCATAGGTAACGAGGTAGACCATGACTGCACCTATCGCCATCATCGGTACCGGTATTGCCGGCCTCTCCGCGGCCCAGGCGCTACATGCGGCTGGGCAGAACGTAGAGCTCTTCGACAAGAGCCGCGGCAGTGGCGGACGCATGGCCAGCAAGCGCAGCGACGCCGGTTCCCTGGACCTTGGCGCGCAATACTTCACTGCCCGCGACCGCCGCTTCGCCGAAGTGGTGCAGCAATGGCGCGACCGGGGCTGGGTGGCCGAGTGGTCGCCAAGCCTCTACAACTTCAGCGAAGGTCGCCTGCTGCCCTCCCCTGACGAGCAGATCCGCTGGGTCGGCACGCCGCGCATGAGCGCCATCACCCGCGCCCTGCTCGGCGCCCTGCCGGTGAACTTCGGCTGCCGCATCACTGAAGTCTTCCGTGGCGAGCGCCACTGGGGCCTGCAGGATGCCGAGGGCCTCAGCCACGGTCCGTTCAGCCATGTGATAGTCGCCACCCCGGCGCCCCAGGCCACCGCCCTGCTGGCTGCCGCGCCCAAGCTGGCCGGCGCTGCCGCAAGCGTCGCCATGGACCCTACCTGGGCCGTGGCCATGGGCTTCAGCGAACCGCTGGATACTCGCGTCGAAGGTTGCTTCCTGCAGGACAGCGCCCTGGAGTGGGTCGCCCGCAATCGCTCCAAGCCCGGCCGCGAATCCAGCCTGGATACCTGGGTCCTGCATGCCACCAACGCCTGGAGCAAGCAGCACCTGGACCTGCCCAAGGAGACCGTGATCGAACACCTCCACGGTGCCTTCGCCGAAACCATCGGCTGCGCCGTGCCGGCCCCGAACTTCAGCCTGGCCCATCGCTGGCTCTACGCCCGGCCCAGCCAGGCGCACCAGTGGGGCGCCCTCGCCGATGCCGACCTCGGCCTCTATGCCTGTGGCGACTGGTGCCTGTCCGGTCGGGTGGAAGGTGCCTGGCTCAGTGGCCAGGAGGCTGCCCGTCGCCTGCTGGAACACCTGTAACCGCTATCCGCCTGGCACGAAATCCCGCTCTCGAAATGGACGGCCCTTTGGCCGTCCATTTGCGTTTAACGCCTCCACTCCACCTCAGCCGCCCCTCCTGTCCAGAACTTGTACAAGCCATTTGACTTGTACAAGTTTGACTCTATGATTTCCATAAACCTATACACGAATCGATCGTTGTATAACTCCTGTCCAGGCATCCCACCATGTTCATGCCGTTCGAGCTGCAGCAGCGCCCCAAACTGGGCATCAGTGCCTGCCTTCTCGGCGACCCTGTGCGCTACAACGGCGGACACAAGGAGTCGCGACTGTGCAGCCATAGCCTGGCGAATCACTTCGATTTCGTTCCCCTTTGCCCGGAAATGGCCATCGGTCTGGGCGTCCCCCGCGAGACCATCCGCCTGGTAGGCGAACCGGCCGCCCCACGTGCGATGGGCGGTCCCCAACGCAAGCAGGACCACACAGAGGCATTGGCCGAGTTCGGCGAGATCATGGCCGGGCAGCTCGCCGATATCAGCGGCTACATATTCATGCAGAAGTCGCCTTCCTGCGGACTGGAACGGGTCAGGGTCTATCAGGCCGACGGCCACGGCATCGACAGTGGCGGCCGAGGTATTTTCGCCAGTGCGTTCTGCGCCCGGCACCCGGACCTTCCGGTCGAAGAAGACGGCCGCCTCCACGACCCGGTACTGCGGGAGAACTTCCTCACTCGTGTCTACGCCCATGCGCAGTGGCAGCAGCTGTGCAACGAGGGCCTGACGTACAAGGCGATCATCGCCTTCCACTCCCGCTACAAGTACCAGCTGATGGCCCACGATCCGCTGCAGTACAAGGCTCTCGGCCGCTTGCTCGGCAGCCTCGGCGAATATCCTGCGGAGGAGATCGGTCCGCGCTACTTCTCGCGGCTGATGGCAGCCCTGAAGAAGTGCGCCACCCGCGGCACCCACAGCAATGTGCTGCAGCACCTCAGCGGCTACCTCAAGGCTCACTTAAGCCGCGCCGAGAAGGCAGAGCTCCAGCGCCTGATCGAGCAATACCGCACTGGCGTGATTCCTCTGGTGGTGCCGATCACCCTGCTCAAGCATCACTTCAACGGCCACCCGGATCGCTACATCGCCCAGCAGGCCTACCTGCAGCCACATCCGGAAGAACTCAGTCTGCGCAACGCCCTCTAGCCATGGACACGCCGAACGACACCCCACGGACGAACGACTACCAGGCCGCCATGGGCCGGGGCCTGTTGCCTATCCGCGAGGTGGCGCGCCAGACCGGCGTCAATCCGGTGACCCTGCGCGCGTGGGAACGTCGTTACGCCCTGGTGGTGCCACTGCGCACCGGCAAGGGTCACCGCCTTTACAGTCGGGAGGATGTGGCGCGCATCCGCCTGATCCTCGCCTGGCTGGACCGCGGTGTCGCCGTCAGCCAGGTCAAGGCCCTGCTCAAGGACCAGGCAGTGCCCGCCACCATCGACGCGTCCCCCTGGGAAGAACAGCGCCAGCACCTCCAGGAAGCCATCGGCAACCTCGCCGAACGTCAGCTCGACGAGCGCTTCAACGCCGCCGTGGCGCTCTATCCACCGCAAACCATCTACCTCCAGTTGCTGCGCCCCCTGCTGGAAGCCCTGGAGCAGCGCTGGCGTGGTCAATTCGGCGGTCAACTGGAGCGTGTGTTCCTGCACTCCTGGCTGCGCACCAAGCTCGGCGCACGCCTCTACCACAACAACCGCCAGCACAGCGGGGCGCCGATACTGTTGATCAACCTCTCGGAGCTGCCCATGGAGCCTGGCCTCTGGCTCACCGCATGGCTTGTCAGCAGCACCGATTGCGCGGTTGAAGTCTTCGACTGGCCGATCCCCGCTAGCGAACTGCCCCTTGCCGTGGCGCGCATCCGGCCACGCGCCCTGCTGCTCTATTCCAGCCAGCCACTCGGCCCCGGCCAGTTGCCCCGTCTGCTGGCCGGCCACCCCTGCCCTTGCCTGCTGGGCGGCCCCGCTGCGGCCATCCACCAGGCCGAACTCGACTCCAGCGCCATCGCGGCCGAAGGCCCATTGGACGTCCTGCAAGCCCTTTCCGACCTGGGCTTGCTGCACAAACACTAAAGGAACACGCCATGCGCCAACTCATGTGGTTCCGTACCGACCTGCGCGTTCGGGACAACACTGCCCTGCACGCTGCCCTGACCACCGGTCCGACCATCGCCCTCTACCTCATCAGCCCCGGCCAGTGGCGAGCCCATGACGATGCGCCGGCCAAGGTGGACTTCTGGCTGCGCAACCTGGCGGAGCTGGCCTGGGCGCTGGATCGGCTGAACGTGCCGTTGCTGATCCGCCAGGCCGATACCTGGGCCGATGCTGCGGAGGTGGTGCGCAACCTCTGCCATGAACTCGATGTCGGCGCGGTGCAGGTCAACGAGGAATATGGCGTCAACGAAACCCGACGCGATCGAGCAGTGGCCGAACGTCTGGCAGCGGACGGCATCGTCCTGCGCAGCCACCTCGACCAGTTGTTCTTCCGCCCCGGCAGCGTGCTGACCCAGTCCGGGAGCTACTTCCAGGTCTACAGCCAGTTCCGCAAGGTCTGCTACCAGCGCCTGCACACCGCCCTGCCAAGCTGCCTGCCACCGCCCACGGCGCAGGAGGATCTGGACATCCCCAGCGACGAACTGCCCGCCGCGGTGGATGGTTTTCCCGTTCCGCCGGAAAGCCTGCGCCAGCTCTGGCCGGCTGGCGAAGAGGCGGCCCTGGAGCGATTGGAGACCTTCGCCCTCGAAGAACTCTGGTGCTATGAAGAGCGCCGCGACTTCCCGGCCCAGCCCGGCACCAGCCAGCTCTCGCCCTACCTCGCCGCCGGCGTGCTCTCTCCCCGCCAGTGCCTGCACGCGGCGCTTCGCAACAACCAGGGAGAGTTCGATAGCGGCAGCCCGGGCGTTGTCTGCTGGATCAACGAATTGCTCTGGCGCGAGTTCTACAAGCACATCCTGGTCGGATTTCCCCGCGTCTCGCAGCACCGCCCCTTCCGCCGGGAAACGGAAGCCCTGGCCTGGCGCAAGGCCCCGGAGGAACTGGAAGCCTGGCAACAGGGGCGCACCGGCATCCCCATCGTCGACGCCGCCATGCGCCAGTTGCTGGCCACCGGCTGGATGCATAACCGCCTGCGCATGGTGGTGGCCATGTTCCTCACCAAGAACCTGTTGATCGACTGGCGCGAGGGCGAGCGCTGGTTCATGCGCCATCTCATCGACGGCGACCTCGCGGCGAACAATGGCGGTTGGCAGTGGAGTGCGTCCACCGGCACCGATGCGGCGCCCTACTTCCGCATCTTCAATCCGGTCAGCCAGTCGCAGAGGTTCGACCCGGACGGGCACTTCCTGTGCCATTGGCTGCCGGAACTGGCGCATCTGGACAAGCGAGATATCCACAACCCGGCCGGGCTCGGCGGCCTGTTCGGCGTGGAGGACTACCCAGCGCCGCTGGTGGACCTCTCCGCGAGCCGCGAGCGGGCATTGGCGGCCTTCAGGAATCTGGCGGAACGGGAAGTGTGACGAGCCCGCGCACGTCGATGAACCTCAATCTGTGGGCAATAAAAAACCGGGCATCTGGCCCGGTTTTCTTGCTGCGGTTTCGCCTCAGAAGGACAGGCGATAGTGCAGGCTGTAGGTCTCGACGCCGTCGTTCGGCTGCTTGATGCCGGCGTTGGAGTAGTGCAGAGCGCGTACGCCGACTTCCTGGTTGGCGAAGCGCAGGCCCAGGCCCAGGCGGTCCTCGAACTGGAAGGAAGTGGCCAGGTCGTTGTCTTCCAGGTCGGTGTCCGAGAACAGCGCCACGCCGATACCGGCTTCGATGTAGGGCTTCACGGTTTCGCCAGCGAATTCGTAAACGAATACCGGGGAGAAGGAAACGCTGTGGTTGCTGGCCGTCTCGTCGCCGTCCCAGTAGCTATAAGCGGCGTCCCAGTAACCGGTCACGCGACCCACGTCGCTCTGGAACCAGCTGCTGGAGAAATCGAATTGGGTGCCCAGGCGATAGACCATGGTGGATTCACCGGTCTGACCGATATCCAGGGAAACGTCCGCAGCCTGCGCGGAAACGATCTGACCCAGAGAAATGGCTGCTGCTGCGGCCCAGCAGAAAAGCTTCTTCATGAAAACAATCCTTTTTCTGAAGTGCTGACAGAATTCGTTAATACCTGACCGCGATTATAGATAGCTTTTTAATCGGGGAAAGATATCCAGCAGAGCTTTCTGTCAGTTTGGGAACTTGTCCACCCGGGCAGACTCACCCCACAGCACTGGCAGGATTTCCTGCATCGCCGCCGGATCACCGCTGGACCAGAAACGGCAGGGCTCTGCCGGTCCCTCTGCCAGCAACTCGCCGGCCTCCAGCAAGCGCTGCACTTGGCGCGCTACCGCGGCGCCCGTATCGATCAGGCTGATCGAGTCCGGCACCATCTGGTGCAACAGCGGACGCAGGAAGGGGTAGTGGGTGCAGCCGAGGATCAGGGTATCGCAGCCCTCGGCCAGCAATGGCTGGACATAACCCGACAGCAGGGAATGCGTCTCCGGCCCCATCAGGTCGCCTGCCTCGATGCGTTCCACCAGGCCCGGGCAGGGCTGGGTGATCACTCGCACATCCCCGGCAAAGCGATCCAGCAACGCTGCGAACTTGGCGCTCTTCAGCGTGCCGGTGGTTGCCAGCACACCCACCACGCCACTGCGGGTAGCGGCGGCAGCAGGCTTGACCGCTGGCTCCATGCCGACGATGGGCAGCTGTGGATAACACTCGCGCAAGTCAGCCACCGCGGCGACTGTAGCGGTGTTGCAAGCCAGCACCAGCGCTTTGGCGCCCCGCTCGAGCAGGAACTCTGCGATGCGGTGGCTGCGTTCGCGGATGAAATCGGCGCTCTTCTCGCCATAGGGAACGTGGCCGCTGTCAGCAACGTAGAGCAGCGACTCGTCGGGCAGCAGGGAGCGGATTTCCCGCAGGACGGAAAGACCGCCGACGCCCGAGTCGAAGACTCCGATCGCGGCGGCTTCAGGCATGCCGCGCCCCGCAGACTTCGCAGGCCGGGTCGCGCTTGACCCGCAGCTCGCGGAAACGGCTGCCCAGGGCGTCCACCAGCAGCAGACGGCCCACCATGGGCTCACCAAAGCCGGCGATCAGCTTCAGGGCTTCCAGGGCCTGCAGGCTGCCGACCAAGCCCACCAGCGGGCCGACCACGCCGGCTTCGCTGCAGGTCAGTTCGGCTTCGCTGCCGTGGCCATAGAGGCAGTGGTAGCAGGGGCTGTCGTCACGGCGCGGGTCGAACACCGAAAGCTGGCCTTCGAGGCGGATGGCCGCGCCGGATACCAGCGGCTTGCCAGCTGCCACGCACGCCGCGTTGACCGCCTCGCGGGTACCGAAGTTGTCGGTGCAATCCAGCACCAGATCGACCGCTGCCACGGCGGCGGCCAGTGAGTCTTCGTCCAGCGCGCGGGCGTGCGGCACCAGGCGCACGTCCGGGTTCAGTGCCGAAAGGCGTGCCATGGCCGAATCCACCTTGCTCTGCCCGACGCTGTTGCTGTCGTGGACGATCTGCCGCTGCAGGTTGGTCAGGTCGACGGTGTCGAAGTCCGCCAGGTGCAACTCACCGACGCCGGCTGCGGCCAGATAGAGGGAAACCGGCGAGCCGAGGCCGCCGAGGCCGACGATCAGGACGCGCCCCTGCTTCAGGCGCAGCTGGCCGTCGACATCGATCTGCGGCAGGAGGATCTGCCGGCTGTAGCGAAGGAGTTCCTGATCACTCAGCATGGCCATTGCCCCAGGGAGATACGTTCATGACCGCCCAGGTCGCGACGGCTTTCCACCTGCTGGAAGCCCTGGCGTTCCAGCAGATCACGTACGGCCGGGGCCTGATCGAAGCCATGTTCCAGCAATAGCCAGCCGCCGGACAACAGGTGCCGTGGCGCGTTCTGAATGATTTGCCGGATGTCGTCCAGTCCATCGGCGCCGGCCACCAGCGCACTGGTGGGCTCGAAGCGCACATCACCCTCGACCAGGTGCGGGTCCTGGGCGCGAATGTACGGGGGATTGCTGACGATCATCGCAAAGCGTTGCTCGCCCAGTGCGGAGAACCAGTGGCTTTCCACGAACCGGGCATTGTTCAGTTTCAGTCGCGCGCGGTTGCGCTCGGCCAATTTCACGGCGGCAGCAATGCGATCGACACCGGTGATCTTCCAGCCCAGGCGCTCACAGGCCAGGGCCAGGGCGATGGCGCCGGTGCCGGTACCCAGGTCGAGCACCTCGGCCGGATTCGCGGGCAGCAGCGCCAGGGCGGTTTCCACCAGCAGTTCGGTGTCCGGGCGCGGGATCAGGGTGTCCGGCGCCACCTCCAGGTCAAGGCTCCAGAAACCCTGGTGACCGAGGATGTAGGCCACCGGCTCGCCGCCGCGGCGACGTTCCAGGTAACTGGCGTAGCGCTCGGCCACTTCGCTGGAAACCACGCGCTCCGGCCAGGTATGCAGAAAGCTGCGCGGCTTGCCGAGGGCGGCGGCCAGCAGCAATTCGGCGTCCAGGCGCGGGGTGGGCGAGTCCGGCAGGCGGGCTTCGCCGAGGAGGCTGGCGATGATGGTCACGTCAGTCTCCCAGGGCCGCCAGTTGGTCCGCCTGGTACTCGGCGAGCAGCGGCTCGATCACCGCTTCCACGCCACCGGCCATGATGTCGTCCAGCGCGTAGAGGGTGAGGTTGATGCGATGGTCGGTGACCCGGCCCTGCGGATAGTTGTAGGTGCGGATACGCTCGGAGCGGTCGCCGGAGCCCACCAGTAAACGGCGGGTGTCAGACATTTCCTTGTGGGCGGCGGCTTCCTGCTGGTCGTTCAGCTTCGCGGCCAACCAGGCCAGCGCCTTGGCTCGGTTCTTGTGCTGGGAACGCTCTTCCTGGCACTCGACCACGATGCCCGACGGGATGTGGGTGATACGCACCGCCGAGTCGGTCTTGTTCACATGCTGGCCACCAGCGCCGGAAGCGCGGTAGGTATCGACGCGCAGGTCGGCCGGGTTGATCTCGATGGCGGCCTGTTCATCCGGCTCCGGCAGCACGGCAACGGTGCAGGCAGAGGTATGGATGCGGCCCTGGGATTCGGTTTCCGGAACCCGCTGAACCCGGTGCGCGCCGGACTCGAACTTGAGCTTGGCGTAGACGTTGTCGCCTTCGACACGGGCGATCACTTCCTTGTAGCCGCCGTGCTCACCCTCGTTTTCAGAGAGGATCTCGACACGCCAGCCCTGGCGCTCGGCATAGCGGGAATACATGCGGAACAGGTCGCCGGAGAAGATTGCCGCCTCGTCGCCACCGGTGCCGGCACGGACTTCCAGGAACACGTTGCGGCCGTCATTGGGGTCCTTGGGCAGCAGCATGCGCTGCAGGCGGTCTTCCAGATCGACCAGTTGCTCGCGAGCCTGGACCACTTCTTCCTCGGCCATTTCGCGCAGGTCGGGGTCGCTGTCCTTGAGCAGCGCCTGGGCGCCTTCGAGATCGCCCTGGACCTTGCAGAATTCGCGGAACGCGAGGATCACAGGCTCGACCTCGGCAAACTCCTTCGAGTAAGCACGGAACTTGCCCTGGTCACTGATGACTTCGGCATCGCCGAGCAGGGCGGTGAGTTCCTCGTAGCGGTCCTGGAGGAGGTCGAGCTTGTTCAGCAGGGAAGCTTTCATTGCGAACTTTTATCCGAGCCCTCGTCGAGGGCGAAGAGTTCCTGGGCCACGGCAAGCGCGTCGAAGCGACCGTCGGCGGAGAGTTTCTTCAGCTGCACGCTGGGGGCGTGCAGCAGCTTGTTGGTCAGGCCACGGGCCAATTGGGCCAGCACTTCGTCGGCCGCGGTGCCGTTCTGCAGCAGGCGCTGGGCCTTGGCGACCTCTTCATCACGCAGACGCTCGGCCTGCTGGCGATAGGCACGCAGCACGTCGACTGCCGCCAGCTCGCGCAGGCGCTGCATGAAGTCCTCGACGCCGGCGCCCACCAGCTCTTCGGCGGCCTGGGCCGCGCCCTGGCGGCTCTTGAGGTTTTCCGCGACCACCTCGTGCAGGTCGTCCACGGTATAGAGGTAGACGTCGTCCAACTCGCCCACTTCGGGCTCGATGTCACGCGGGACGGCGATGTCGACCATGAAGATCGGCTTGTGCCGGCGCTGTTTCAGCGCGCGTTCCACCGCACCCTTGCCGAGGATCGGCAGCTGGCTGGCGGTGGAGCTGATCACGATATCGCTGTTGACCAGTTCCTGAGGCATGTCGGCCAGCAGCACGGCGTGGGCACCGAACTCTTCGGCCAGCAGGCTGGCGCGCTCCAGGGTGCGGTTGGCGACCACGATGCGCTTCACGCCCTGCTCATGCAGGTGGCGGGCGACCAGGGTGATGGTTTCGCCGGCGCCGATCAGCAGTGCCTGGCTGCGGTGCAAGTCGGAGAAGATCTGTCGGGCCAGGCTGACAGCGGCGAAGGCCACGGAAACCGGGTTCTCGCCGATGGCGGTGTCGGTGCGCACGGTCTTGGCGGTGCTGAAGGTGGCCTGGAACAGGCGGCCGAGCAGCGGGCCGACGGTACCGGCCTCGCGCGCCACGGCGTAGGCGGACTTCATCTGGCCGAGGATCTGAGGCTCGCCGAGGACCATGGAATCCAACCCGGATGCGACGCGCATCATGTGACGGACGGCAGCATCATCCTGATGCACGTAGGCACAGGCGCGCAGTTCTTCCAGGCTCAGGTTGTGATAGCCGGCCAGCCAGGCAAGCACTTCATCGGCGCTGGGATGATCCTGCTCCAGGTACAACTCGCTGCGGTTGCAGGTGGAGAGGATGGCCGCCTCGCGACTGGGCGTGATGCGACACAGCTGCTGCAGGGCCTCCACCAACTGCTCGGGAGTGAAGGCCACACGTTCGCGGACGTCCACCGAAGCGGTCTTGTGGTTGATACCAAGAGCAATGAAGGCCATGCAGGGTCGCTAATAGAAACGGGAGGGCGCGCAATTGTCCTACTTCACCCGAACGACGACAACCACCGATGATAATTGTCTGGCCGAACAGGTTTTCCCCAGCCGCAGGTTAGGCCCCGCCCCATGTGCTAGCCTGACGGCTTGTGTCATGATGAACCACTCGCTGGTTAGTCGCCTTCCTTCCTATGAATAGATCCCTCGCGTTGCTGACCGCCCTCCTGTTCCTCGGCGGCTGTCAGAGCTTGACCCACAAGTCCCCGGACGGCGCCCCGCCGATCGAGGAAGGCAACCAGGCCTCCACGCCCGCCAAGCCTGAGGTCTATGGCTCGTTCAACCGCGAAACCCTCTATGCCCTGCTCGCCGCCGAACTGGCCGGGCAGCGCAACCGCTTCGACATCGCCCTCGGCAACTATGTGCAGCAGGCCAATGCGACTCAGGACCCGGCCGTAGCCGAGCGCGCCTTCCGCATCGCCGAGTACCTGGGCGCCGACCAGGCAGCCCTGGATACCGCGCTGATCTGGGCGAAGAACGCCCCCGACAACCTCGATGCCCAGCGCGCAGCCGCCGTGCAGCTGGCCCGCGCCGGCCGCTATGACGAAGCCATGGCCTATATGGAGAAGGTGCTCCAGGGCCAGGGCGACACCCATTTCGACTTCCTTGCCCTTTCCGCTGCCGAAACCGACGCAGACACCCGCGCTGGCCTGCTGCAGAGTTTCGACCGCCTGCTGGCCAAGCACCCCGACAACAGCCAGCTGGTATTCGGCAAGGCCGTGCTGTTGCAGCAGGATGGCCGCACCGAAGAAGCCCTCAAGCTGCTCGAAGGGGTGCCCGCCGATGACAAGGAAATCGCCCCGATCCTGCTCCGTGCCCGCCTGCTGCAGGCGCTCAAGCGTGGCGACGAAGCCCTGCCGCTGCTGCAGAAATCCATCAAGCAGCATCCGGACGACAAGCGCCTGCGCCTGACCTACGCCCGCATGCTGGTGGAGCAAGGCCGGCTGGATGAGGCCAAGTCCGAGTTCTCCGGGCTGGTCCAGCAGTTCCCCGATGACGACGACCTGCGCTACTCCCTGGCACTGGTCTGCCTGGAAGGCGAAGCCTGGGACGAAGCCCAGATCTACCTGGAAGAACTGGTGGACCGTGGAAGCCACGTCGACTCCGCCCACTTCAACCTCGGCCACGTCTACGAAAAGCGCGGCGACAAGGAAAGCGCGCTGATCGAGTACGCCCTGGTCGGCCCCGGCAACGACTACCTGCCGGCGCAGATGCGCCAGGTGGACATCCTCCTGGACAGCAGCCGCGCCGACGAGGCTGAAGCCCGACTGGCCAAGGCCCGCGAAACCCAGCCCGACTATGCCATCCAGCTTTATCTGATCGAAGCCGAGAGCCTGGCCGAGCGTCAGCAGCCGGAACGCGCCTGGAAGGTCGTCCACCAGGGCCTGCAACAGTTCCCGGACGACCTCAACCTGCTCTACACCCGCGCCATGTTGGCGGAGAAGCGCAACGACCTGGCCCAGTTGGAGCAGGACCTGCGCTTCATCATCGAGCGCGAGCCGGAAAACGCCATGGCGCTGAACGCCCTCGGCTACACCCTGGCCGACCGCACCACGCGCTACGACGAAGCCAAGAAGCTGGTGGAGCAGGCCCACAAGCTGAACCCGGACGACCCGGCAATCCTCGACAGCCTCGGCTGGGTCAACTACCGCATGGGCAACCTGCCGGAGGCCGAGCGCCTGCTGCGTCAGGCCCTGCAGGAGTTCCCCGACCACGAAGTAGCCGCACACCTGGGCGAAGTGCTGTGGGCCCAGGGCAAGCAGGTCGAAGCCCGCAAGGTCTGGGCCGATGCCCTGCAGAAGCAGCCCGACAGCGCCATCCTCCGAGACACTCTGCAACGCCTGACTGGCTCCGGAAACATCTGATCCATGCGTTTACGTAACTTCCTGGCCGCCGGTGCGCTCGTCCTGCTCACCGGTTGCGCCGCCCTAGCCCCCCACGAAACCCTTGAAGGCCAGGGCAACCAGGCCAGTTGGGACGCCCACAAGACCCAGATCAGCGCCCTCGATGGCTGGCAGATCAGTGGCAAGGTGGGCATCCGTGCCCCCAAGGATTCCGGCAGCGGCACCCTGTTCTGGCTGCAACGCCAGGACTATTACGACATTCGCCTGTCCGGTCCGCTGGGTCGCGGCGCGGCTCGCCTGACCGGTCGCCCGGGCAAGATCGAACTCGAAGTGGCCAATCAGGGCCGCTATCAAGCCGAAACCCCTGAAGCCCTGCTGGAAGAACAACTCGGCTGGCGCCTGCCGGTTTCCCACCTGCTCTGGTGGGTACGCGGCCTGCCCGCACCGGACAGCCGCAGCCGGCTGACCCTCGACGGCGACAGTCGTTTGGCCCGCCTTGAGCAGGATGGCTGGCAGGTGCAGTACCTGAGCTATGTGGAACAGAACGGCTATGCCCTGCCCGAGCGCATCAAGCTCAGCGGCGAAAACCTTGACGTCACCCTGGTGATCAAGGACTGGCAGCCGCGCCAGCTCGGCCAGTGACATGCAGGACGCGCAACTCATCCTGCCGGCTCCGGCCAAGCTCAACCTGATGCTGCATATCCTCGGCCGTCGCGCCGATGGCTATCACGAGCTGCAAACGCTCTTCCAATTCCTCGACCACGGCGATGAGCTGGGCTTTTCCGTGCGCCAGGATGGTGAAATCCACCTGCGAACCGACGTGCCGGGCGTTCCCCATGACAGCAACCTGATCGTCCGCGCCGCCCGCAAGCTACAGGCCGAATCCGGTTGCCACCTGGGCGCCGACATCTGGCTCGACAAGCGCCTGCCCATGGGCGGCGGCATCGGTGGCGGCAGCTCTGATGCGGCCACCACCCTCCTTGCCCTGGACCGTCTGTGGAACCTCAACTGGAGCGAGGATCGCCTGGCCGCGCTGGGCCTCACCCTGGGCGCCGACGTGCCGGTATTCGTGCGCGGTCGAGCGGCCTTCGCGGAAGGGGTCGGCGAGCAGCTGACCCCGGTGGAACTGCCGGAACCCTGGTTCCTCGTCGCAGCGCCGCAAGTCTTTGTCAGCACAGCAGAAGTTTTCTCCGATCCCGAGTTGACACGGGATACTCCGCCCATTAAAGTTCGCAGCCTTCTTGAGGGGGGCGGTCGTAATGACTGCCAGCCGGTGGTCGAGAAGCGTTACCCGGATGTACGTAACGCGCTGATCTTGTTGAATAAATTCACTTCAGCTAGATTGACCGGCACTGGAGCTTGTGTGTTTGGGAGCTTCCCAAACAAAGGCGATGCTGATAAAGTTCGCCGCCAACTTCCGGCCACTCTGCCGAGCTTCGTAGCCCAGGGCCGCAACATCTCCATGTTGCACCGCAAGCTTAAAAGTCTGGCTTGAGAAGGAATGCAAGACTGTCGGTTGTCCGATACAGGGGCGTCGCCAAGCGGTAAGGCAGCAGGTTTTGATCCTGCCATGCGTTGGTTCGAATCCAGCCGCCCCTGCCATTAACCCAACGGGTTATACGCACAACGAAACGAAAGTCCTGCATAGCGAGTTACACACATAGGGGCGTCGCCAAGCGGTAAGGCAGCAGGTTTTGATCCTGCCATGCGTTGGTTCGAATCCAGCCGCCCCTGCCATACACTTGAAAAGCTGTTCAAAAGCCCACGGCCTTTGAACGGCTTTTTGATTCATCAGGTCTACCCTCAGCCGGCAGGTACTGCGCGTGTCCAAGATGATGGTCTTCACGGGGAATGCCAACCCCGATCTGGCGCGTCGCGTCGTACGTCAACTGCATATTCCCCTCGGTGATGCCTCCGTAGGCAAATTCTCCGACGGCGAAATCAGTGCTGAAATCAATGAAAACGTCCGCGGCAAGGACGTCTTCCTGATCCAGCCGACTTGCGCACCGACCAACGATAACCTGATGGAACTGGTGGTGATGGCTGACGCCTTCCGCCGTTCCTCGGCCTCCCGCATCACTGCGGTCATCCCCTACTTCGGCTATGCCCGCCAGGACCGCCGTCCGCGTTCCGCCCGCGTGGCCATCAGCGCCAAGGTAGTGGCTGACATGCTGACCGTCGTCGGCATCGACCGTGTTCTCACCGTCGACCTGCACGCCGACCAGATCCAGGGCTTCTTCGACATTCCGGTGGACAACATCTACGGTTCACCGGTCCTGGTCGACGACATCGAAGACCAGCGCTTCGAGAACCTGATGATCGTTTCCCCGGACATCGGCGGCGTGGTTCGTGCCCGTGCCGTGGCCAAGTCCCTCGGCGTTGACCTTGCGATCATCGACAAGCGTCGTCCGAAGGCCAACCAGTCCGAAGTCATGCACATCATCGGCGATGTCGAAGGCCGCACCTGCGTGCTGGTCGACGACATGGTCGACACCGCTGGCACCCTGGGCCACGCTGCCAAGGCCCTTAAGGACCATGGCGCCGCCAAGGTCTACGCCTACTGCACCCACCCGGTGCTGTCCGGCCGTGCCATCGAGAACATCGAAAACTCCGTGCTGGACGAGCTGGTGGTGACCAACACCATCCCCCTGTCCGCCGCGGCACAAGCCTGCTCGCGTATCCGTCAGCTGGATATCGCGCCGGTTGTGGCTGAAGCGGTTCGCCGCATCAGTAATGAGGAATCGATCAGCGCGATGTTCCGCTAAGCGGCCATCCCTGACGAAACGCGCCCCGCTCAGGCGGGGCTTTTTGCCCAACCGCCCGGATGCTGGTCGCAAGCATTACGGGCGTTTTGGTTATTTTGGAGAACTGTAATGACTGATTTCGCCCTGAATGCCGAAGCGCGTTCCGACCTGGGGAAAGGTGCGAGCCGCCGCCTGCGTCGTAATGCCGACCTGGTTCCCGCTGTTATCTACGGCGGCGAGAAAGCCCCGGTATCCGTAAGCCTGCTGGCCAAAGACCTGGCCAAGCTGCTGGAAAACGAAGCTGCTTTCAGCCACGTGATCGCCCTGAACGTTGCCGGTGCTACCGAATCCGTTCTGATCAAGGCCCTGCAGCGTCACCCGGCCAAAGGCTTCGTACTGCACGCTGACTTCCAGCGCGTAGTTGCCGGCCAGAAACTGACCGCCCACGTACCCCTGCACTTCATCAACGAAGCTACCTCCGTTGGCGTGAAGCAAGGCGGCGGCGAAGTTTCCCACACCATCGCTGAAGTCGAAGTCTCCTGCCTGCCGAAAGACCTGCCGGAGTTCATCGAAGTCGACCTGGCCAAGGTCGAAGTAGGTCAGACCGTTCACCTGTCCGACCTGAAACTGCCGAAAGGTATCGAGCTGGTGGCCCTGGCCCACGGCAACGACCTGGCAGTTGCCAACATCCATGCTTCCCGCGTGGTGAAGGAAGAAGGCGAAGCCGAGTAATTTCTTACTCTGTATCAGCCTGATAAAGGGCCCCTGTAGTGACTGCCATTCAACTGATCGTTGGCCTGGGTAATCCCGGCCCCGAATACGACCAGACCCGGCATAACGCAGGGGCCCTTTTCGTTGAGCGCCTGGCGGACCGCGAACGCGTCAACCTGAGCCTCGACAAGAAATACTTCGGCCTGGTCGGAAAGTTCTCCCACCAAGGCCGCGATGTTCGTCTGCTGATCCCCACCACCTACATGAACCGCAGCGGCCAGTCCGTAGCGGCGCTGGCTGGGTTTTTCCGCATTCCGCCCGAAGCCATCCTCGTGGCCCACGACGAACTCGACATGCCCCCCGGCGTCGCCAAGCTCAAAACCGGCGGCGGCCACGGCGGCCATAACGGGTTGCGCGACATCATCGCCCAGCTCGGCAACCAGAATTCGTTCCATCGCCTGCGGCTTGGCATCGGCCATCCGGGGCACAGCAGTCTGGTATCCGGTTTCGTACTCAGCCGCGCCCCGCGCAGCGAACAGGAACTGCTCGACACCAGCATCGATTTCGCCCTCGACGTGATGCCTGAACTGCTCGCCGGTGACCTCACCCGCGCCATGCAGAAGCTGCACAGTCGCAAGGCCTGAACCCACTCCGCGCAGAGGCACATACCATGGGATTCAATTGCGGCATCGTCGGCCTGCCCAACGTCGGCAAGTCCACCCTGTTCAACGCCCTGACCAAGTCCGGCATCGCAGCGGAGAACTTCCCCTTCTGCACCATCGAGCCGAACAGCGGCATCGTGCCGATGCCCGACATGCGTCTCAACGCGCTGGCCGAGATCGTCAAGCCCGAGCGCGTGATTCCCACCACCATGGAATTCGTCGACATCGCCGGCCTGGTTGCGGGTGCCTCCAAAGGTGAAGGCCTGGGCAACAAGTTCCTCGCCAACATCCGCGAAACCGACGCTATCGCCCACGTAGTGCGCTGCTTCGAAGACGAGAACGTTATCCACGTCTCCAACAGCGTCGACCCCAAGCGCGACATCGAGATCATCGACCTCGAACTGATCTTCGCCGACCTCGACAGCTGCGAGAAGCAACTGCAGAAAGTCGCCCGTAACGCCAAGGGCGGCGACAAGGACGCCCTGGCCCAGAAGGCCCTGCTGGAAAAACTCATCCCCCACTTCAGCGAAGGCAAGCCGGCGCGCTCCCTGCTGAAGAACCTGGGCGACGACGAAAAGCGCCTGGTTCGCGGCTTCCACCTGCTCACCAGCAAACCGGTGATGTACATCGCCAACGTTGCTGAAGACGGCTTCGACAACAACCCGCACCTGGACGTGGTCCGGGCCATTGCCGAGGAAGAAGGCGCCATCGTGGTTCCGGTCTGCAACAAGATCGAAGCCGAAATCGCCGAACTCGATGACGGCGAAGAGAAAGACATGTTCCTCGAAGCCCTCGGCCTCGAAGAGCCCGGCCTGAACCGCGTGATCCGCGCCGGTTACGACCTGCTCAACCTGCAGACTTACTTCACCGCTGGCGTGAAAGAAGTCCGCGCCTGGACCGTCCGCGTCGGCGCCACCGCCCCGCAGGCAGCCGCCGTTATCCACACCGACTTCGAAAAGGGCTTCATCCGCGCCGAAGTGGTCGCCTACGACGACTTCATCCAGTTCAAGGGTGAAAACGGTGCGAAAGAAGCCGGCAAATGGCGCCTGGAAGGCAAGGAATACATCGTCAAGGATGGCGACGTGATGCACTTCCGCTTTAACGTCTAACGGCACCAGGACTGCCAGGGCTTCCCTGCCCTGGCAGTCATCCTTAGCCTTGCACCAAGGCCTGGGCAGCCAACTCCCCAGTCTCCACCGCACCGTTCAGAAAGCCCCAGAACTCTCGGGAGCAGTGCTCCCCGCAAAAGAGAATGCGATTGCCGGCATCTCTTTCCCACTGCGCGCCCCAGAAGCGGGTGAAATGCCCGAGTGCCGGCGCCGAGTAGCTGCCGCGACTCCAGGGATTGATGGCCCACTTCGACACCAGCGCCTTGCCTTGATACGCGGCCGTGGTACCGGGGAAAACCGGCTCGATCTGCGACAGCAAATTACTGACATCGGCGCTGGCCGCTTGCTGAAAGGGCTGGCTGGCGTGCAGGTTCTGCCCTTGGCGCCCGCCCAGAAAGTTGCAGAGCACACTGCCCGTGGTGGGTTTGCCCACCTGGGTATCCCAAACAGTGACAAAGCCCTCTGCCCCGGAATAGCTGACCCCGTTCATCTGCACCAGATGGCCGTCGACATAACGCGCCTGCCCCCACGGCCTCGAGCCGCACTGAGCATGGATCTTGCCGTTTGTTCCCATGCGCATCTCGGCGATGGCCAGGCGCTTGGTCGGTGAAAAGGTCGCCCGAACTTCGGGAGCGATGTCCACCTCGCGCAGCTTGCTGAACGGCAGGGCCAGCACCAGTTGATCGCAGATGTCGCTTGAGCCGTCGGCAAAGCCACAGACGTAGGGCCCCTGGGCACTGCCGGCGATACTGATGAGCGCCTTGCCGGTCTGCACCGAGCCCGCCGGCAGCTGGCTGAGCATCGCGTACGCCACCGAATCGTTACCGCCGACAATGTGGTAACGCTCATCGGTGCCGGCCAGTGGATACGGTTCGTTGATCGGGTTCCCGGCCATCAGATAAAGCAGATTGAGGCAGCTTTGCTCTTCCGGCGGCAGGCCGTACTCGGAAATCAGGTCAGTCTGCATGAGCTGGCCAAAGTTGCTATTGCGGCCTATCCCGACTTGATCCAGCCAGGCAGGCGCGCTGATTTGATCCAGACGCAGGTGCTCGGCATTGTGGCTGTTGTAGCTCGGCTGCCAGGGTGCATCCTGCTCGGCGCGCTTGAAGATGGACTGAAACTGGCGCCAGTCCGCGGCGAGCTGCTCCTCACGGTAAAACGCGTTGTTGAGCGAATAGAGTTCCTCGCCCCCCGGCAGGGCCCCACTGTTGACATCCTCCAGGCTGAGGCCGAGTTGGTTGACCAGATTGCGCAGGGCACTGTGCTCGGTGGACACCAGCTCGCCCCCCCGCTCCACCGACATGCCCTCGTCGAAAAAGCCGCGCGTGGTGAAAGCGCGCCCGCCGATGCGGCTGCTGGCCTCGTAGACGGTGCTGCCGTAACCGTACTGCTGCAGCCGGTGCGCACAGCGCAAGCCGGCCAGCCCTGCGCCGATGATGATGACACGCCCGGGGTTCCTGCCCTGCCCGCCCATTGCGGCCATGGCCGGCCCCATGGCGCCGAGCAGACTGGCACCGGCCACACCAGCCCCCAGTGTCTTGATGAAATCGCGCCGGCTCTGCTGCGCCCGCTGCTCCTGTTCGCGCCGCATGGCCAGGAGTTCGTCGGCGGGGATGCCGGTTATTTCGGATTGCCGCTCGCACCACTGCAGACGACGCAGCAAACGAGCAAAGGGAGAGTTGGAACGACGAGACTTGCAACCCATGGTGATCTCCAGATCAGGGTGGAAGACAACCGCACAAAGGCGCCTCGCGTCACTGCCCAAGCCGCGCAACGCCATACCTCAGAAGGACTTGTTGCTCCCCCAGCACCAAGGGCGACGAGCAGGCGTCGTCGATTACCGTCGGCACTGCCCCCTTTCTCGGGCATGCGCCGCCCCACGAGCGGCAACACAATCAGTCGATTGGTCAGCCCGTACCACGACCCTCTTGCTGAGAACGCCGCGGAGCAAGCTCCGCGGCGCCGGACTCACTTGATGTACCAGCCCCAGGGATCGGCGCTGTCGTAGCGGGTCAGCTGCTTCACCTCGCGGTAGCTGTCGAACCCCCATTGGCCCAGCTCGCGACCTATGCCGCTCTGCTTGTAGCCGCCCCAAGGCGCCTCGGTGAAGGTGGGCTGTGAACAGTTGATCCAGGCGATGCCGGCACGCAGGCGCCGGGCCACCCGCTCGGCGCGCGGCAAGTCGCGCGACATCACCGCCGCTGCCAGGCCGAAGGACGAGTCGTTGGCCAGGCGCAGGGCCTCGGCCTCGTCGTCGAAGGCACGCAGGCAAACCACCGGGCCGAAGATCTCCTCGCGCCAAATCGCACTGTCGGTCGGCACATCGGCGAAGATCGCCGGGGTCACGTAATAGCCCTTCTCCAGTCCCGCCGGGCGCTCGCCGCCATGCAGCAGGCGCGCGCCGCTGGCGCGGCCCGAATCGATGGCCGCCAGCACCTTGTCGTACTGCCCGCGGCTGACCAGCGGACCGAGCAGCACGCCCTCCTCCAGGCCGTTACCGATGTGGATCTTGCGGGTCTCCTCCACCAGCCGTTCGAGCAGGACCGGGTACAGCGAACGATCCACCAGCACCCGCGAGGTGGCCGAGCAGACCTGGCCCTGGTTCCAGAAGATGCCGAACATGATCCACTCCACCGCCGCCGCAACGTCGCTGTCGGCGAAGACGATGAAGGGCGACTTGCCGCCCAGCTCCAGGCTGAGGTTCTTGATCTCGCGGGAGGCGGCCTGCATCACCCTTCGCCCGGTCGGCACGCTGCCGGTGAAGGCCAACTTGTCCACCAGCGGGTGCTCGGCCAGCGGCGCACCGGCGTCCGCGCCGAGGCCGGTGACCAGGTTGAACACCCCGGCCGGCACGCCGGCCTCGTGCACGATGGCAGCCAGCTCCAGCGCCGTCAGCGGGGTCAGCTCGGACGGCTTGAGCACGATGCAGCAACCGGCGGCCAGCGCCGGGGCAACTTTCCAGGCGGCCATCAGCAACGGGAAGTTCCACGGGATGATCGCCCCCACCACACCCACGGGCTCGCGCTCGACCCAGGAGCTGAAGCGTTCATCGGCCAGGGCGATCTCCTGCCGGGGCGCGCGGTCGGCGGCCTCGGCCAGGTCGGCGTAGAAGTCGAAGCAGCCAGCCGCGTCGCCCAGGTCCCACTCGGCCTCGGGCAGCGGCTTGCCGTTGTCGCGCACCTCCAGTTCGGCCAGTTGCGGCAGGCGCCGGCGGATGCCGCCAGCGATGGCGCGCAACACCTCGGCGCGCTGGGCGCCGGACAGGCGTGGCCAGGGTCCCTCGTCGAAGGCACGACGGGCTGCGCGCACGGCCAGGTCGATGTCCTCGGCGCTGGCCGCCGGCACCTGGGCCAGCAGGCTCTCGTCGCTTGGATCGAGGCTGGCGAAGCTGCAGCCCCTGACCGGCAGCGTCCACTGCCCGTCGATGTACAAATGCTGATAGATGTCCATCCGGCTTCTCCCCCTCAGGCCCTTTCGGCCGCTTCGATGCGTACGTTTTCCAGGCGGCTGAAGGCCGGCACGCGCGCGCCGCGACCGACTCGCACGCCAGGGCCGAAGACCACGCAGGGCTCAACCTTCACGTCCGCTTCCAACACGGTGTCGGCGCTGAAATACACGGTGTCGGCGGCGGCCAGGGTCACCCCCTCGCGCATCGCCCGGCTGCGCCGGCGGCGCTGGAACACCTGCTCGGCGGCGTGCAGCTGTTCGCGGTCGTTGACCCCCATGATTTCCTCTTCCGCCACTTCCACCGCTACCACCGAAAGGCCAGCGGCATTAGCCAGCTCCACCGCATCGGTCAGGTAGAACTCACCCTGGGCGTTGTCGTTGTGGATGCGCTCCAGCAGCCACAGGCAATGGTCGGCGCGAAAGCCCATGACCCCGCCGTTGCACAGCGTGATCTCCAGCTCCGACGGGCTGGCGTCCTTGGCCTCGCGAATGGCCCGCAGACGCCCATCCTCTACCAGCAGGCGACCGTAGGGTCCGGGTTGTTCAGTGGTGAAACCGGCCACGGCCACCGCGGCGCCGTCGATCAGTGTCTGGCGCAGGTGCGCCAGGGTCTGTACACCGATCAGCGGCGAGTCGCCGAACAGCACCAGCACGCAGCCCTGTTCATGCCGGAGCAGCTCCGGGCGTGCAGCCAGTACCGCGTGAGCGGTGCCCAGCCGTTGTTGCTGGACGAACTGCCGGGCATTAGGCGCCACCTGCTGCACGTACTCGGCCACGGCCGGCGTATCCGGGCCGACCACCACGGCCACGTGCTCGATGCCGGCCGCTTCGGCGGTGGCCAGCACGTGGCCGAGCAGCGGACGATTGCCCACCTGGTGCATCACCTTGGGTAGGCTGGAACGCATCCGCGTGCCCTGGCCGGCGGCAAGGATCACCGCCAGGGTGGGGAATGAAGGGCTGTTGCTCATAGGTGCCTCTTGTTGCAAGGGGAATACGCCGATAGGAAGGATTCATGCCTGCTCCAGGGTGCGTCGAACAGGCACGGACCCTGGGGTGGCGGTTCAATTTCGAATGTGCTCGGAGCGGCCTGTGGCTAAAGACGGCGGGCTTCTCCGTGGCCTGTGAAACCCGGCAAAGCCGGGCTTCACAGGCCATGCCGGATTACAGAATGTCCAACGGATACTCGGTAATGAAACGAATCTCCTCGTTGTCACTGCCCGCGTTGATGTTGGCCGCGCTGTTGCCCCGATAGGTCGCCTGGCGCAGCTTGAACGCCAGCGCCCTGGCTGGGCCGCTCTGCACCACGTAAGCCACCTGGATATCGCGCTCCCACTCCTCGCCGTCCACGACCGCGCTTTCCCAGCTGTAGGCACCTGCCGGATCGGCGCCCGAGCCATCCGAGTCCCTACCGGTGACGTAGCGCACCATGAAGCCCAGCCCCGGAATACCCAGGCCGCTGGCATCGAGGTCGTATTGCAGCTTGTAGGATTTCTCGCCGGGCGCGTTGAAGTCACACCATTGCGAGGAGTTGGCCAGCCAGATCGAACCACCGCCGTTGTAGGTGCCCAACGGGTTGGCGCCGTTGACACCGTTATCGGCGCCACTGAAGCCGCTGATGCCCAGGTAGTCGAATGGCGTATCGCCGTTGATGCGTTGATGGGCAAAGGTGAACTTGTGCGGCCCCATGGTCAGCGCCAACGCCACGCTGAACGCGTTGTTGTCGATCTCGCCGGCACGCGCGTCGCCGGCATCAACCGTCTTGTAGTAGTTGATGCTGGTCAGTAACGAGTTGGCTTTGCCCAGCGGCAGGTAGTGGTAAAGGTCTGCGTAATATTGATTCCAGACATCTTCGAAGTTGGCCGCATGCAATCCCGCCGACACGGTTTCGCTGAAGGCGTAGTCACCACCGATGAAGTCTGCGCGATCAACCCTGGTCAAGCCGTAGGTGGTGCCCAGGTTGCCATTGCGATTGGTGCTGTTTTCGGCGTTGCCCGAGGTGAAGTGACCGCCCTGCAGGGCCAGCCCCTCGATCTCACTACTGCTGAACATCACCCCATTGGTGTGGGCAGGCATCAGGTAGCCGTCCCACGTGCCGAATACCGGGCTTTGAGGATTCAGGTCACCGGCTTTCAGTTCGGTTTCGGAAATGCGCATTTTCAGCGCGCCACCGACCATGCCGTAACTCGCCTGGCCTTGGCAGCTGATCGTCTCGCCGAAAGCATTTTCGTCACAGTGACTGCCATCGACGGGCAGGTTGCTGCCGCCGCCGGTACCACCGCCGCCGCTGAGGCGCACCGCCCCATTGGCAAATGCGTCGAGGCCAACGCCGACCGTGCCCTGGGTGTAACCCGAGGTGTAGGTCAGCATTTCCGCCTGGCTCCAATCGTTGCGATAGTTCTGGCTGGCCGGGTCGGTGTTTCTGAAGTTCTTGTAGTACGCCATGTTACGGCTCAGCAGACGGAGGTGACCGTCTTCCAGAAAGCCCTTGGCCTGGGCCTGGCTGGCCCCCTCCATGCTTAGCGCTGGCTGTTCGGCGCCAATGTCCTTCGAGTCGTCATCGGCCACTTCCTCTGCGTAGGCCAACTGGGTCGTCGCCACCGCGATGGCGAGGGCCAGAACACTCCACGTGTTCATTTGCATAGTCTTGCTTCCCTGAATCTTATTGTTATTGGGTCAACACCTTGTGCCTGATCGACCTTGTCGTGTTCCGGCACAACGGCTGCATAGGCAGCCGTGTTGGGTACGTCTCACTTGTTCGCGGTGGTCAGCGGTGCGGGTGCAAGGCTGCTGAACTGTTCCTTGGCGAACACCACCTTGCCGCCGACCAGGGTCAGCAGTACCTCGTTCCGCGCCAGCTCGGTGTCGGGGACCTGCATGAAGTTCTTATCCAGCACGATCAGGTCAGCGAACTTGCCGACTTCGACTGAGCCGACCTGCGCCTCCAGGTGCAACTGCTCGGCGCCATTGAGGGTGATGGCGCGCAACGCGGCACTGCGCGACAGCGCCGGCGCAGCGTTCAGTCGGGCGGCATAGGCGGGACCATAGCTGTGCGGGTTGGTCGGGTCGCCGGCACGGGTGACACCGATCTTCAGCGCCAGCAGCTCATCCAGCGGATCAACCGGCCAGTCGCTGCCAAAGGCGATGCGCCCGCCGGCGTCCTGCAGGCTGCCGAAGGGTTCCATCCGGGCAAAGCGCTCGGCACCGAGGTGGTCGTCGGTACCGTCGACCGAGAATGGCGCCTGCTGGGCCCACTGGAAGGACATGGTGGCGGTCACGTCGAGTGCCTTGAAGCGGGCGTAATCGGACGGCGCGACCGTCTCGGCGTGTGCAATGGACGGGCGGAAATCGTTGCCCGGCAGTTGCTGGCGCAGGTAGGCGAAACCGTCCAGCGATTCGCGTACCGCACGTTCGCCGGTGGCATGCAGGTGCGGATCGAAGCCGGCCTTGACCGCTTCCAGCAACAGCGGATTGAGCACCTCGGCGGAGTAATACAGCTCACCACGATTGCTGCCCGGCACCCACTTGGGCGCGGTGTCGGTGCCGGCGTTGTGCAGATAAGGGGTCAGCAGTGCGCCGGTATCGGCCGGGGCGTTGATGATGCCATCCATGAACAACTTGACGTGGCGCATGTTCACCCCGGGGCTGACCTGCAGCGCGCCCTGGTCGTAGGTCTGCGCCAGGGCCTTGGCTTCGGCGATGGTCTTGACCGGGTCCGCCGCGGCCGCAGCCGGGTCCAGCTTGATCGACAGCAGGGCCCGGGCGCTGAGCTCGCCCGACTGCTGCAGGCGGGTAAATGCCTTGGCATTCTCCGGGCCGGACAGGGCATCGAAGAAGCTGGTGACGCCCTGCTGACGCATGGCCTCCAGGGCGCGGCGAATCTGCGCCAGTTTCTCCGCCTCGGTGGCCGGCGGTATGGCGGCGACTATGGCTTCGGTGGCGCCGTCCTCGCAGATGCCGTTGGGGTTGCCGGCGCTGTCACGGCCAAACTTGCCACCCTCGGGATCGGGTGTGGCCCTGGTCACTCCGGCCAATTGCAGACCGCGCGAGTTGGTCAGCACGGTATGGAAGTCGGTGGAGCGAACCGAGATCGGCCGGTCGGTCTTCAGGGCGTCCAGGATCGACTTGTCGGGGTCGCCGTCGAGGTTGTTCATGCCCATGCGATCCCAGCTACCGACCTCGAGCCAGGCATTGGGCTCCTTGTCCTTGCTGGCATCCAGGCAAGCCTGGATGGCCTTCTGGAAGTCCGCCCGGGTCATGGCCTGATACTTCAGATCGCAGAGCGACAAGGCGCGGCCACCATCGCCCGGGTGCATGTGTGCATCGATGAACCCCGGCATCAGCATGCGGCCAGCGAGGTCGACCTGACGGGTGTCTTTGCCGATAAAGGGCGCCAGGCCCGCATCGTTGCCGACATAGACGATCTTCCCGCCGGATACGGCCACTGCCTGCTGCACCGAGTCCTGGCCGTCGACGGTGTACACGTAGCCGTTACGCATCACCAGCTCGGCTGGCACCGAGGCCACGCTTTGGCAGCCCAGCAGCGCCAGGGTGGTGAATGCCGTGCTGGCGCCGGCCCTGCAAAATCTCGAGAGTTTCAAATTCTGCACCTCTAGGAATGTTGAGGCGGGGTCCACACCGACCGCCCCGTATGCCCCTGGCATACCCGCAGCAGCCTATCTAGCGCCGCGCCGCAGCGGCCCTCTGCAAATGAGGAGGGCCGGCGTATTTATTTGCCGCCAGCGCCATCTGCCCTGCCCTCGGCAGGCCTTCCAGGGGCAGCGACAGGCGCAGGATCGAACCCAGCTCGACCTTGCTCTTCACCCCGAGCTGCCGGTAGCAATTGCGCAGGTAGGTGCGCACCGTGGCCGGACTCAGGTCGAGCATCCGCGCGATCTCCTTGTGGGAGTGACCGGCGGCGAACAGCATCGCTGCGCTGTGCTCGCGCGGCCCCAGGGCAGTACTGCGCGAGGACGCCTGCAGCGCCAGGATCACCTGCTCCCCGACACGCGTAAGCGCCACGGCCGAGCGCCCCAGGCGCACCACGCAGGGCGCTCGGGGCAGATGCTCAAGCAGAGCTTCGGGTAGCTGTGAGCCGTTCCAGCCGGGCACCGTGCCGGCAATGCAGGCGCACAGCCGGGCGCCGACATAGAGCAGATTGCCGCCCGGATCGGCCACCGCGAAATCGCTGGCTGCGTCGCTGGGGGCGAGTCGCAGCAGGTCCTGCAACTGGAAGCGCCAGAGCTGCAGCAAGTGCTCGCAGAAGGCGGCGAACAGGCTGGCCTGGCTGTCACCGAAGGCCTGCTCGGACGCACCACGGTAGAGACAAACGAAGAACATCAAGCCGCTTTCGGGCAGCTCGAAGGTGATCGACAGCAGGTGATAAAGGTCATGCCGGCGAGCGAAGTCATTCACCGCCGCACAGGGATCGGTGAAGCCACTGGCGCGCAGGATCTCCCCCGGTCGACTCATGCTGTCGTGGCAGAAGCGGTCGTTGCCGGCGACCTTGTTCCAGTCACCGGCGAACGAGTCGCTCAGGCCGATCCGCCCGTGCATCCAGCTTTGCGGCGGAACGCCGGCGGCCGGACGGGACATCTCGCCCCACCAGGCCGAAGCGAAAGGCACCAGGCTACGGAACAGTTTCAGGCCATCGGCGATGAATTGTGCCGCCCCACGCTCGCGGGGCAGGCGTCCCAGTTGCAGCAGGCACAGGTTGAAGTCCTGCAGGGCCGTCATCGACGTAGCCGTACCGTAGCGGATCACAGGCCAGCCTCCGACGTGCCACGAATCGGTCCGCCCACGAGGCGACGCCCGACACCGGGATGGGTGACAGGCGCGCAGCGCACTGATGGTGACACGGCGTGACCGACGTTCATGGCGTTCTCCTGGCTCAGCTGCGGTAGAACTGGTCGTCGGCGTAGGGGTACCACCAGGACTGGATCTGCGGCTGGTGGTCGATGATCACCATCTTCGAGCGACGGAAAGCGTCCAGGCCCTGGCGACCCAGTTCGCGACCCATGCCGGACATCTTCCAGCCGCCAAAGGGCAGCGCGTCGTTGTCGATCAGCGGGTTGTTCACCCAGACCATGCCGGCCTCCAGGCGGTCGGCCGCTTCCATGGCCTCGGCGAGGTCCGTGGAGAACAGCGAAGCGCCAAGTCCGAAGGGCGAGTCGTTGGCCAGGCGCAGGGCCTCGTCGAAATCCTTGACCTTGCAGATGGCCGCCACCGGACCGAAGCATTCCTCGTGGAAGATCGCCATCTCCGGGGTCACCCCGGTGAGGATGGTCGGCTCGTAGAACCAGCCGACCTGATGCTGCGGCGGCACCCGTCCCCCGCAGGCCACCTGGGCCCCTTTGGCCACCGCGTCATCGACCAGGCGCATGACCTTGTCGCGGGCGGCCTGGCTGACCAGCGGGCCGATTTCGCTGTGCTCCAGGCCGTGACCGATGCGAAGCTGGCGAGCGCGCTCGGCGAAGCGGGCGACGAACTCATCGTGGACTTCTTCAACCACGAAGAAGCGCTCGGCCGAGGTGCAGATCTGCCCACTCAGGTGGAAGGCGGCGGTCACCGCGCCGGCGGCGGCCACTTCAAGCGGCGCGTGCTTGCTGATGATCATCGGGTCGCTGCCGCCGGCCTCGATTACCGCCGGCTTCATGCGTTCGGCACAGGCCACCGCCACCGCCTTGCCGGCGGCCACGCTGCCGGTAAAGGCCACCGCGTGGGTGCGCTCGGACTGCACCAGCAACTGCGCGGTCTGCGCATCGCCGGGCAGGCAGGAGATCAGGCCGGCAGGCAGCGCGCGGAAGTGCTCCATGAACTTCAGGGTGCACAGGCTGGTGCTCTCGGCCGGCTTGACGATGCAGGCGTTGCCGGCGGCCAGCGAGGCGGCCAGGGTCCAGCACATCAGCAGGATCGGGAAGTTGAACGGCATGATGTGCACGCTGACGCCGTAGGACTCGTAGCGCACGTGCTGGAAGGAGCCGAGCTGGGTGGTGCCAGCCACCTTGCCGGCCTCGTCGCGGGCCATCTCGGCGTAGTAGCGGAAAATCGGCGCGCAGTTGGCCAGCTCGCCCATGGCCTCGGGGAAGGGTTTGCCCATCTCCAGGGTCATCAGGCGGGCCACTTCGCGATTGCACGCCTCGTTCTGCTCGATGGCATTGGCCAGACGGTGTAGCAAGGCGGCGCGGCTCTTCGCATCGACCTTGCGCCACTCCAGGTAGGCGGCGCCGGCGGCATCCAGCGCCGCCTCCACGTCATCGCGCTCGCACAGGGCGATGTTCCCGACCTGCTGCAGGCTGGCCGGGTCGATGATGCCGCGCAGGCGGCGGCTCTCCGGGACCTGGTAGTCCGGGTTGATGAAGCGCAGCGGGGTATCGCAATTGAAGGTGCTCATGGCAGCTCCTGGAAAGTCAGAGGGATCGACCGCGCAGGCCGTCGAGCACGGCGACCGGCAGGTCGTCGCGCCAGCCCTTGAGGTGGCAGTCGAGGAAATCGCGCAGCGGATGCAATGCCGGCCGCTCAAGTGCGTCGCGGAAAAGGCGCAGGACACGCGGCAGGTGGTTCAGGTAGCCGAGCTTGCCGTCGCGCCGGGCCAGGCGCACGAAGATGCCGAGCACCTTGGCGTGGCGCTGCGCGGCGAGCACCGCGTAATCGGCCAGGAAGGTCTCCTGATCGAGATCCGGGCGCTGCGCCAGGTAGCGTTGCAAAAGGCGCTCCTGCAACGGTGCCGGCACGTCGCGGCGGGCGTCTTCGAGGAGCGACATCAGATCGTAGGCAAAGGCGCCGTGCAGAGCGTCCTGGAAGTCCAGCAGCCCGCAGGCGGCCACACCGGCGCGGCCGTCCAACAGCATCAGGTTGTCCACATGGAAGTCGCGCAGCACCACGGCCTCGCGGCGCCCGGCGACTTCATCGCAGAGACCGTCGAACAGCGCCATGTAGGCGGCGCGCAGGGCCGAGGACGGCGCCGCGCCGAGCAGCAGCGGCGCGTACCAGTCGATGAACAGGGCGAACTCGTCGGCCAGGCGCGTATCGTCGTAGGCCGGCAGCACAGCGCCCCGCTCAGCCGGAGCGCTGTGCAGTGCGGCCAGGCAGTCCACCGCCAACTCGTACAGCGGCGCCTCGGCATGCCCGGCCGCCAGCAGGCGGGTGTAGGTGGCCTGGCCAAAGTCCTCGATCAGCGCCAGCCCCGCCGCCTCGTCGGCCGCCGGCACACGCGGTGCAGACAGGCCGAGATCACGCAGCAACTCGGCCACCTGCAGATAGGGCCGCAGCGGTTCCTGTTCCGGCGGCGAATCCATCAGCAGCAGGGCCGCGCCATCGAGGCGGAAGTAGCGCCGTGCCGAGGCATCGGCCGGCAGCGCCTGCAGGGTCGCCTCGGCGTGCCAGTGACGGGCGATGAAGGCCGCGCGCTGCTGCGCGCGGACGTCGGTCGAAGTGCTCAGGGCCTGGTTCATGGCATCACCGGATCATGTAGACCTTTTTCACCGTCTCGTGGACGGTGCACACGCCTTTCCAGTCCTTGGGGAAGAAGGCGGCGGTATCCGGAGTGATCTCGATCACCTCGCCCGACTCGTGCACATAGGTGCAGCGGCCTTCGAGGAAGTGGCAGAACTCGTCGCTGGTCACGTGGCAGAACCACTTGCCCGGCGTGCAGTGCCAAATGCCGCATTCGGACTGGCCTTCAGGCCCCTTGTGCAGCACCACGCCGCTGACGCGCGACTGGCCTTCGAGCATGGTCGGGATCACGCCCCAGTCCTTGAGTTCGGTCACGTCCAGGGGGCGGTGGATAACGGGGGTTTTCATCGTTGCGTACTCGCTTTTTCAGACAGGCCGCGCCCGCATGGGCGCGGCGGATTAAGCCGGATCAGACCAGCATGTAGACGTTGCGCAGGGTCTCGCGGACCTCGCATTCGCCGGTCCAGCCGGCGGGGAACAGCACCAGGGTGTCCGGGCCGACCTCGATCACCTCGCCGTCGGCGCGGCGGTAGATCGCTTGGCCGGCCAGGAAGTGGCACAGCTCGTCGCGCGGGATGGACAGGCGCCAGGTGCCCGGGGTGCAGACCCACAGGCCGGTTTCCGGGCTGTTGTTCGGTCCCTTGAACAGCAGGCGACCGCTGGAGTGCGACTGGCCAGAGACGGCGTCGGACTGGTAGCCCCAGTCGACCAGGTCGGCGTAGTCACGGGCGCCGACGATGTGCGGGGCGCTGGATTGCAGGCGGGCTTCAGGCATTGGCGAGGATTCCATCGAGGATCGTGGCCGCGTCTTGCGGGCCCTTGCGCGAGGTCATGTACTCGCTGGTGCGCTTCAGGCGCGCGTTCATGTCGGCGTCGCCGATGCACAGCGCCAACTTCTCGGCCAGCTCGGCGTGCTCCCAGTCGCTGCGGTGCATGCGGAAGCCGTGGCCGCTCTCCTGGGCGCGCATGGCGTTGTCGTGGCCGTCCCACACGTAGGGCATGACGATGGCCGGTTTGCCGAAGTACAGGCACTCGGTGAAGCTGTTGTTGCCGCCGTGGTGGATCACCGCGTCGACCTGGGCGATCACCGAGGGCTGCGGGTACCAGTTGGAGACGATCACGTTGTCCGGAAGCTCGGTGTATTTCTCGACGTGCTCACCGACGTTGAACAGGGCGCGGTATGGCAACTGGCCGATGCTGGCGATCAGGCGCTTGAGCAGGCCGACATCGCCCGAGCCGAGGCTGCCGAAGCTGACGTACAGCAGCGGCTTGTCGTTGTTGGCGCGGAACTCGGGAATCTCGTAGGGCTTGTCCTGGCGCACGCAGCCCTGCAGGTAGTGGAAGCGACGGGCCGGCAGCGGGTAGCGGCGCTCGAACTTGACCGGGTCCGGGTACAGCAGCAGGTTCATCCAGGGCGATTCCTCGAAGAAGGTGCCCATCGGATAAGGACGCTCGCCACAGGCGTTGAGGAAGGCGTTGAAGTCGTCGTGGATCGGCCGGATCACTTCCTCGAAGCGGGCGCGGAAACGCGCGTGGCCAGCCTTGTCGTCAATGCTCATGCCCGACAGGTAAGGCGGGATATCCGGGTCTTCAACCTCGTTCTCCGAACAGGAAATGATGCGCACCCAGGGCTTGCCGTACTGCTTGATGGCCGGGAAGAGGATGACGTTGTCGACGCAGATCAGGTCCGGCTTGATCCGGTCGAGGATCGCCGGCAGCTCCTTCTGTGCCCACTTGCTGGTCTCGACGATGGCGGACCAGCATTCCTTTACGTAGTTGTCGAGCTGGTCGATCGGCTCCTTGCCGAAGTTGGGGATGTGGCCGTTGATGAAGTCGGTCCAGTAACGCGCCATCTCCTCGGCCGGCATCGGCTCGGACATGTTCACGTAGTGCTCCTCGAAGCCGTAGGCCGAATAGACCCCGGTCATGCCCGGGTCGGTGAGGAACACCGCCTTGTGCCCCATGGCCTCGCAGGCCTGGGCGATGCCCACGGAGTTGAGCGCCGGGCCGTAGGCGGCCTCGGGGAAGAAGGCGATGACTTTGCGTTCACTCATGATCGGTACTCCAGTGTTGTTCTTGTAATCAGCAGGACAGGACGCGGGCATGCTCGGCATTCCAGCCGAGACGGATCGGCATGCCGGTGGCGAAGGCGGAGAATTCGTGTTCGGCGCTTGGCACGCGGACGATCAGCGGCTTGGTCGAGATCGGCGTGCGCACATGCAGGTTGGTATCCAGGCCGTGGTAGGCGACCTCCACCACCTGGCCGTCGAGCTGGTTGTCACAGGCGCTGTCGGCGGCGCCCAGCACGCGCAGGCGCTCGGGACGCAGGGCAAGGGTTACCTGGCCGCCAACGACCTCGGCGGTCGGCTCGATGTGCAAGGTCCGGCCACCGGCCTCGACCTGGTTGCCGGACAGGCGCTGGACCTCGATCAGGTTGCTGACGCCGATGAAGCCGGCGACGAAGCGGTTTTTCGGGTACTCGTAGAGATCGGCCGGGGTGCCGCACTGGCTGACCTGGCCGTCCTTGAGCACGGCCATGCGGTCGGCCATGACCAGCGCCTCCTCCTGGTCGTGGGTGACCACGATGAAGGTGATGCCGCTCTCGTGCTGTAGACGCTTGAGCTCCAGCTGCATCTTCTCGCGCAGCTTCTTGTCCAGGGCACCGAGCGGCTCGTCGAGCAGCAGAACGCGCGGGCGCTTGATCAACGCACGGGCCAGGGCCACACGCTGGCGCTGGCCGCCGGACAACTGGTCCGGGCGGCGCCGGGCCAGATCGCGCAACTGGGCGGTCTCCAGCATGGCGTCGACGCGCTGGGCGATCTCGTCCTTGGGCAGCTTCTCCATCTCCAGGCCGTAGGCGATGTTGTCGCGCACGCTCATGGTCGGGAACAGCGCGTAGGACTGGAACATCAGGTTGAGCGGCCGGCGGTTGGCCGGCACCGGCGAGATGTCGCGACCGTCGAGGTAGATGCTGCCGGAGGTCGGCGTCTCGAACCCGGCGAGCATGCGCAACAGAGTGCTTTTGCCGCAGCCGGACGGCCCCAGCAGGGCGAAGAATTCGTTCTCGCGCACGCTCAGCGACACATCGTTGACGGCCAGACCCTGGCCATAGCTCTTGCTGATCTTGTCCAGGACCAGCAGCGGGGCTTTATTAGTCTTCATGCTTGCTTTGCACCTTGTTGAGTCGCTGGGACGCGAACAGCGCGGTGAAGCTGACCAGCATCACCAGGGTCGCCAGGGCGTTGATTTCGGGGGTGACGCCGAAGCGGATCATCGAATAGACCTGCATCGGCAAAGTGGTCGAGGCGCTGCCCGAGCCGGAGTTGAAGAAGGCGATGATGAATTCGTCCACCGACAGGGTGAACGCCAGCAGCCCACCCGCCAGCACGCCGGGGAAGATGGCCGGCAGCAGCACCCGGCGCAGGGTGGTCGGCCAGCTCGCGCCGAGGTCGATCGAGGCTTCGAGGATCGAGTAATCGAAGTGCTTGAGTCGGGTCCGCACCACCGCACAGACGAAGGCGATGTTGAACACCACGTGGCTGAGGATGATCGAGTGCAGGCCCAGGCTCATCTTCAGCAGGTTGAAGAAGCTCAGCAGGGCGATGGCCAGGACGATGTCCGGGATGATCATCGGCGCCATCAGCAGGGTGTCGGCCAGCCCGGCACTGCGCGCCGGATTGCCGCTGGCGTGGGCGCGCAGTTCGACGCCTAGCGCCAGCAGGGTGCCGAGCAGGCAGGCCAGGGTGGTAGAGACCAGCGCCACGATCAGGGTGTTCAGCGCCGCATGCTGGATCGCCTGGTTGGCCAGCAGCGCGCCGTACCACTTCAGCGAAGCGCCACCCCAGGCGGTGGGCAGGCCGCTGGCGTTGAACGACAGTGCGATCAGCACCAGGATCGGCACATAAAGGAAGGCGTACACCAGCCACAGGTGGCTGCCGAGCAACAGTCCGGATGCGTTACGCATGGCGCACCTCCTGGGCACGACGGGCGAGCAGCGCCTGGACGAACAGCAGCAGGAGCATGATGCCGATGAGGAAGAAGGCCAGCGCCGAGCCGAACGGCCAGTCGCGCGCGGTGAGGAACTGCGAGTAGATCAGGTTGCCGACCATCAGCACCTGCTTGCCGCCCAGCAGGTCGGCGGTGATGAAGTTGCCGATGCTGAGGACGAAGACGAACACCGCGCCGGCAGCGATGCCGGGCACGCTCATGGGCAGGATGATGCGGCGGAAGGTGGTCCAGCCGGAGGCGCCCAGGTCGCTGGAGGCTTCCCACAGTTCGCGGTTGATCCGCGATAGCGAAGAGAAGATCGCCAGGATCACGAAGGGGATGTAGTTGTACACCAGACCCAGCACCACGGCGCTCTCGGTATAGAGGATGTCGAGCAGCTCGCCGTACAGCCCCAGCGGCTCCAGCAGGCCGGCGATCAGCCCCTTGCGATTGAGCAGCACGATCCAGGCGTAGGTGCGGATCAGGTAGTTGCTCCAGAACGGCAGCATCACCAGGAACAGGTAGATCGCCTGACGGCGCTGCGGCGCACGGGCGATGGCGTAGGCCGCCGGGTAGCCGATCAGCACAGCGAACAACGTGGCGAGGCCGGCGATCTTCGCCGAGCGCAGGAGAATCTCCAGGTACAGCGGATCGAGCGCGCGCCGGTAGTTCTCCCAGGTGAACACGTAATCGATGCCACCGTAGGCGCCGCGCTCGAAGAAGCTGTAGACCAGTACCAGCAAGCACGGCACCAGCAGAAACAGGGCCAGCCAGCCCAACGCGGGCAGCAGCAGCCAGGCCGACAGGCGTCTGTCAGCGTGCAAAACACTCATGCGTAGTTCCCCCAACCCCAAGCCAATGGGGTTGTATGCAGCGGGTTCGGATAACAGAGCGGCGGGCGCCGCTCCGGGTCGGGCGCCTTACTGCGCGGCCATGATCTCGGTCACGGCGCGGGTGTAGGCCTTCTGCGTGGAACCGCCAACGTCACGCAGCAGCTCCTGCTTGACCAGTTCGGCGGGCGTGGTGGTGAGGTTCGGATACTTCGCCAGCAGGTCCTTGCTCAGCCCCGCCATGGCTGCCTGGTTGGGCACCTTGTAGAGGATGTTCTCGGCGACCCAGGCGTGGTTCTCTTTCGCCAGCATGAAGTTGACGAACTGGTAGGCCGCGTCGAGGTTCTTCGAACTCTTCATCACCACCATGGTGTCGACCCACAGGTCGGAGCCTTCCTTGGGCACCACGAACTTGATGCTGGCGTTGGCCTGGGTGCCGTAGTTGCACCAGCCGTCCCAGGCGTGGGCCATCAGCGTCTCGCCGGAGGCCAGCTTGGAGTAGAAGGTGGTGTCGTCGAAGGAGAGGATGCGTTTCTTGGTCTGGATCAGCTCGTCGCGTACCAGGGAGAGGTGCGCCGGATCTGACTCGTTGACGCTCCAGCCGTTGGCCAGGAAGCCCGCCCCGAGCAGCCAGCGGTCGGTGGCCAGCAGGGTCAGCTTGCCCTTGACCTCGTCGCTGGGCTTGAGCAGGTCGTTCCAGCTGGCCGGGGCCTGGGCGAGCTTGTCGGAGCGATAGCAGATGCCGGTGGTGCCCCAGGTGTAGGGAGCCGAGAAATGGTTGCCCGGGTCGTAGGCGAGGCTTTGCGCCTCGGGATAGAGGTTCTTCAAGTTGGGCACTTTTGCCGGATCCATCTCGGCCAGCATCCCCTGCTTCTGCAGCACCTCCGCGAACTGGGCGGAGACGAACACCACGTCATAGCCCTCACCGCCGGAAGCCATGAGCTTGCCCATGATCTCTTCGTTGGTGGCGTGCAGGGACTTATCGGCCTGGATACCGGTGGCTTGCTGAAATTTCTCCAGCGCATCCGGGGCCATGTAACCGTCCCAGATGGAAATCACCATGTCCTTGGCCTGGACCAGCGGAGCGGCCAGCACGGCGGACAGGGAAAGACTTGCGCACAGCAGGGTTCTGCTTCTGTTCATGGGCACACCTAACGACTGTTTGTTGTTGTTTCGAAGGCAGCAATGGGCAAAGCGGTGTTACGTGTCTTTTTTTAAAAATAAAAACCCGCAACACCCACAAGTCAACACTTTTCTGTTTCTTGTTGGCGAGACAGCGCTGTGGCATAAGGTGGGCGCACGCCACACCCCCGTACGAGAGCCCACGGTTTGACCAAGAGCACCGAGAAAAAGCCGCGCACCAACCACCTGGAACTGGCTCGACGCATCATCGAGCTCGCCCAGGAAAACAGCATGGGCAGCGGCGATGCCCTCTCCGAGCAGCAGCTCGCGCGCAGCTTCCAGGTCTCCCGCACACTGATTCGCGCCGGCCTCAATCTGCTGGTCGAGCAAGGCCTGGCCGAACACCAGGCCGGACGCGGCTACAGCCTGCTGGCCGATCCCGCCAGCCAGGCGCTGAGCCCGGCACTGCCGCAGGCTGAAGAAGAGGAACTGGCCGCCTCGGTACTGCGCGACCGCATGGCCGGCCGCCTGGGCAATAGCATCAGCGTCAGCGAGATCATGCGCCGCTATGACATCGGCCGGCCGGCCGCACAGAAGGTGCTAAGCCAGCTCAGCGAGAATCAGGTACTGGAGCGCGGCCCTGGTCAGTCCTGGCAGTTCCGTCCGCTGCTGGACAACCTCACGGCGCTGGAGGAGAGCCTGCACTTTCGCATGGTCATGGAGCCGGAGGCCTTGCTCGCCGCGGGCTTCAACATCGACCGCCAGCGCCTGGCACTACTGCGCGACGGCACCGAGGACCTGCTGGCACGCCCGATCGAACGCTTCGACATCGAGCAGTTCCGCGAGCTGGACATCAGCTTCCACGAGATGATCGCCACCTGCAGCGGCAACCGCTTCATCGGCGACGCCCTGCTCCAGCACCAGCGCCTGCGACGCCTGCCCAACCTGCTGCCGATGGTCAGCGTGCACCGCCTGCAGGAGGCGCTTCGCGAGCACCTGCGAGTGATCGAGCACATCGAACGCGGCCAGCTCGAAATCGCCGCCGACCTGCTGCGCCTGCACCTGCGCCTGTCCGCGGCGGTACGCCCGCAGACCGCCAACCGCGGCATCCCGCAGGGTTTTTCCCAGCGCCGATAAGCCTTGTAACCTGAGCTTCAGGCAAAGGCGCGACGAGCATGGCATGCTCGTCGCCGATTGCGCTCGCCCGTGGAAAAATTTCCGGGTCTCCGAAATAAAAATGTTTTTTTATTAGAAAAAATACATTATCTAGAAAACCCGGCCGGAGACCCTAGCTCCCCCGGAGATGGAAGAAAACCGCTCATGCCCAGAGAAAAACTCATCGCCCTGTTTCCTGAAGCCAGTTTCGGCGCCGCGCTGAACTGCATCGGCATCGCTCAAGCGCTGCGCGAACAGGGCGCTCGCCCGGTCTTCATCTGTCACGAGCACTTCCAGGGGCTGTTCGCCGAATACGGCTTCGCCGAGTACCCCCTGCTGCTGGACAGCCCGCTGTCGGCCGAGGAGCACCAGCATTACTGGGAGCGCTTCATCGAGCGCAACATCCCCTACTTCGACCAGACTCCGCTGGAGCAGATCGACAGCTACGTCGCGCCCGCCTGGGAAGCCGTCATCGACACCGCCATCGAGGCCGAGAAGCCGCTGCAGCAGTTGCTCACCCGGCTCAAGCCAGATGCCATCGTGCTGGACAACGTGGTGATGTTCCCGGCGATCGCCAAGGCGGGCTGCCCCTGGGTGCGGGTCATTTCCTGCGCCGAGACCGAACTGCCGGATGCGGCCGTACCGCCTTACCTGTCCGGCGCCAGCACCCACGACGGGCAGGCCTGCGCCGACTACTGGCAGCGCTATGTCGAGGCAGTCGCCCCGGCCCATGCGCGCCTCGCCCGCTTCCTCGAAAGCCACGGCCACAAGCCCTGCGCGCCGGGCCTGTTCCTCGAGGAGTCGCCCTGGCTCAACCTGCTGCTCTCGCCGACGCCAGTGCGCTACCAGCGCCAGCAGCCGCTCGACCCGCAACGCTTCGTCTACCTGGAAGGCTGCGTACGGCGCGAGGCGCCCTACGTGGTGCCGGACTTCCCGCGCCACAACGACGCCCCGCTGATCTACCTCAGCTTCGGCAGCCTGGGCGCCGCCGACGTGGCCATGATGAAACGCCTGATCGCCGTGGCGGAGACCCTGCCCTACCGCTTCCTGATCAATGTCGGCGCCTACCGCGAGCAGTACGACAACGTGCCGGACAACGTCTACCTGGACAGCTGGTTCCCGCAGCCGGCCGTGCTGCGCGAGTGCCAGCTGTTCATCCACCACGGCGGCAACAACAGCTTCTGCGAGGCGCTCTACTTCGGCCTGCCGTCGCTGATCATCCCGTATTGCTGGGACGGCCACGACAACGCCCGGCGTGCCGAGGAAACCGGCGTCGGCCGCTACCTGCCGCGCTTCGCCGACCCTTTGGCGGCGCTGCCGGATGCCATCGCCGAACTGCTGGCGGACCAGGCCATGCACGAACGCCTGCAACGCGCCAGCACGGCCATGCAGTCCTCACGGGGCACCGAGGTGGCCGCTCGCGCCATCCTCGGGCTGCCCAGCCCATAGCCTAAATACAAGAAGAATCGCCATGACCGAACGCGCCCTCGCCAGCCTCAGACACGCCACCCCCAAGCCCTACTGGCTTGATGCCGAGGGCCCCGCACCGGCCTTCACCCGCCAGGTGGGCGAATTGCGTTGCGATCTGGTCATCGTCGGCGGCGGCTTCACCGGTCTGTGGACGGCGCTCCTGGCGCGCCAGCGCAATCCACAGCAGCGCATCGTGCTGATCGAGGCACAGGCCTGTGGTGGCGCGGCCAGCGGACGCAACGGCGGCTTCTGCGCACCCAGCATTTCCCACGGCGTGTCCAATGCCATGAAGCGCTGGCCGGACGAGGCGCAAACCCTGATCCGCCTCGGCCGGCAGAATCTCGACGAACTGCAGCGGGATCTGGAGCGCTTCGGCCTGGCCGTCGAGTTCGAGCGCGAAGGCAAGCTCAATGTCGCCACCACGCCGTGGCAAATCGAAGGCCTGCGGGCGCTGCAGCAGAAATACCAGCGCTTCGGCATCGACTGCCGTTACCTGGAGGGCGAGGCGCTGCGCGAATACCTCGACTCACCCGGCTACAGCGCCGGCCTGTTCGAGCCGAACTATGCCCTGCTGAATCCGGCGAAGATGGCACGTGAACTGCGCCGGGTCTGCCTGGAACAGGGTATCGAGCTGTACGAGCACTCACCGGTAACCCGCCTCACCGAGCTGGCCGACGGCCTGCGTCTGGAGACGGCCTATGGCGAAGTCCATGCTCGGCGTCTGGCGCTGGCCACCAACGTATTCACCACGCTGCTGCCGAGCCTGAAGTCGAAGGTAATCCCCATCTACGACTACGCGCTGACCACCCAGCCGCTGACGCAGGAACAACTGCGCAGCCTCGGCTGGACCGGCCGCTATGGCATCGCCGACTCCGGCAACCAGTTCCACTACTGGCGCAAGACGGCCGACAACCGCGTCCTGTGGGGCGGCTATGACGCCATCTACCCCTTCGCCAGCCGCCTCGACGAAGGCCTGACCCAACGCCCGGAAACCTTCGTGCGCCTGGCCGAGCAATTCCTCGCGACCTTCCCGCAGCTGGGCGAAATCCAGTTCAGCCACGCCTGGGGCGGCATCATCGACTCGTCGGCGCGCACCACCCTGTTCACCGGCAGCGCCGCCCGCGGCCGCATCGCCTATGCCCTGGGCTTCACCGGCCAGGGCGTGTCCGCCAGTCGCTTCGCGGCCGCCACCATGCTCGACCTGCTGGCCGGCGAGCAGACCGAGCGCACCGCCCTGCGCATGCTCAGCCGTGCCCCGGTCGCCTTCCCGCCAGAACCCATTCGCTACACCGCCGTGAGCCTGGCCCAGCGTGGCCTGGAGCGGGAGGACCAGACCGGTCGACGCAACCTGCTGCTGCGCACCATGGACGCCTTCGGCGTCGGCTTCGACTCCTGACAGACCTCAGCCCACAAGGAACGCCCCGTGTCTCAGATGCCCGCCCACGTCATCGATTTCGCCGCCAGCCCGGTTGGGGCCCTGGTTCGCGACATCACCGATCCCGCCATCGTCGAAGCGCCCTACCGCAGCCACACCTGGCGCCACTTCAGCAATCCCGGCAAGCACTTCACCGCCGGCGTCTGGGAGGCCGGGACGCACAAGGAATACTGCAACTGCGATTACGACGAGCTGTGCCACATCCTCGAAGGCCGGGTGCGTCTGACCGACGCCGACGGCAGCAGCCGTGAATTCGGTCCCGGCAGCACCTTCGTGGTGGCCGCCGGCTTCAAAGGCACCTGGGAAAACCTCGCCCCGGTGCGCAAGGTCTACGTGATCCTCGGCGCCTGAGCGCGCCGCCCTCAGGAACTCCGCAAATGGCCTATCGCGTCAATCGCCTGAACGGCTCGCTGCCGCTGACTGCCGACTGGGCAGCACCCGCCTGGCAGGCGGCCGAGCTCATCCGCATCGACCAGTTCCGTCCGGAAAGCAGCGACCACCGCCCCACCACCGAAGCGCGCCTGCTCTACAGCGAGCAGGGCATCCACGGCATCTTCCGGGTGCAGGATCGCTATGTGCGCTGCGTGCATACCCGCTTCCAGGACCTCGTGTGCAAAGACAGTTGCGTCGAGGTCTATTTCCAGCCCAAGACGGAACTCGGCTATATGAATCTGGAAATGAGCGGCAATGGCACGCTGCTCAGCTATTACATCACCGACGCCGAGCGCGCTCCGGGAGGCTTCAAGGCCTTCGCCAGGCTGACACCGGAACAGGGCCGTCAGGTCACCATCCGCAGCACACTGCCCCAACTGGTCGAGCCCGAGTGGTCCGAGCCGACCGAGTGGTGCCTGCAATTCTTCCTGCCCTTCAGCGTGCTGGAAGACTACGTCGGACCGCTGGGCGAACCGAGCGGACAGAGCTGGCGCTGCAACCTGTTCAAATGTGCCGATGAAACCTCGCGCCCGCACTGGGCCTCCTGGCAGCCGGTGGCGGAACTCAACTTCCATGCTCCCGAGTCGTTCGGCACGATTCGCTTCGCCTGATCCAGGACCGGGAGACCACAGCCCATCCTGACTCCCCCTCAACAAAACGCCCCGGATCTCCGGGGCTTCTCTTTTCGGCGCGACCTCGTACCTCCGACAAAACCCAGAGCGCCACCACCGCGACAAAGCAGTACCGCAGCGCAGCCTCCCCGGTGTGCGCCCCTGAAAACGCCATCGCCGCCTAAACAATTGAAAGATCACAAAATTATCTAAGCGGAGGGGTTGACAGCCTACCGCGAGATACGGAAAATGCGCGCCACTCGGCTACATAGCTCAGTCGGTTAGAGCGCAGCATTCATAATGCTGATGTCCCAGGTTCAAGTCCCGGTGTAGCCACCATACAAAACAAAGGGTTAGCGCAAGCTAGCCCTTTGTGCTTTCTGGGGTAGTGACTACGAAGTTACTGCTCCCTGCCTACCTCTCCCCCAACCGCCCTACTGGTGCTCGCGGGGAACACCATCGCTATTCATTCGCTAGCCCAACTCGCGCAATGCTTCGTCATGGCCATCGACGAGTGGACAAGGACCCGCTGCGGCCCAAGACGATGAAGTAAATTGCATGCTGGCAGTCGCCTATCCTCACTATTCCCTCTGGCTGATTTCAGGAAGAATCGCCCCTGAACAGGCATCGAAACTCCGACCTTTGCCGGTCGGACCGTGCTTCATGCAGTGGCGCAGGTGATAGCAACCAGTAAGGCATGCACCGATTCCTGAGCCTCACAATTCGCCCATACGGACAGATGAGAAAGTGAAAGACGACTTCGAAAGCATTCGAGCAGAACGCGAAACTCCGCCTCACCGCGTGGCCCCCACCAGAAACTACGCGGGACTCTGGAAGCAGATCGCGCTGGGTATCATCGTCGGTTACACCGTGCTGGGCATCGTGAGCACGATTGGCTGGTTTATCTTCCTCAAGCTCAGCATGGGCAGTTTGCAGATCGCTATTCCCTGAGTGGGAGATGTAGACCGCTCTACCGAAAGTCCGAACCCTCCGTACGAAACCGCTGAACTCCACCTTCTCCCGTAGCACACCTTTCCGCTCCGTGGTCCCCTTCCCCGGTCATCCATGCGAGGCAATCCACATGCAGATTCATGTTGGCGAACGCAGGGAAGGTGACGTGCTTACGCTGAGGGTGCTGGAAGGAGTCTGCGAATCAGTGTTGATGGAGATGTTGAAGGTGGAGGGGATCGAGATCGTGGTGGGGCCGATTGTGAATGGCTCGGCGCGGCTCGAGGTTCGGGCGCCCAAAAGGATGTTGTTCCTGGTGGAGAAGACTCTGCCGGGGCCGCCGGAGATTGATTCCGGGTGAATGTGGGAACCCCGCTTTGGCGGGGTTTTCTTTTTGTGGGGGGCGGGAGATCGGTGCCTGGGGTGGAACTCCCCCTCCCTGAAGACGAGAGGGAGAGCAAAAGCCCTAAAGCGCAGCCAGGATGCCCTGCCCCACTACCTGGGTTGTCTCGAAGCCGAAGTCGGCCTTGCCTTCTTCCCGCAGGAAGTTTTCCACAGCGGTTTCCAGGCGTTTAGCGAGAGCGGGCTTCTGCCAGTGGTAGCGCAGCAGCAGGGCCACGCTGAGGATCGCGGCGATGGGGTTGGCGCGGCCGCTGCCGGCGATGTCGGGGGCGCTGCCGTGGACGGGTTCGGCCAGGGCCATGTGGTTGCCCCAGTTGAGGGAAGGCGCCAGGCCGAGACCGCCGCTCCAGTGGCAGGCGAGGTCGGAAAGGATGTCGCCGAAGAGGTTGGTGGTCACGATCAGGTCGAAAGCTTCGGGTTGTTCCACCAGTTGCAGGGCAGCGAGATCCACCAGGCGTTCGTCGATCTCGGCGGCCCAGCCTTCCCCTTCCAGCACTTCGCGGCAGGTGTCGCGGAACAGGCCGCAGGTCACGGGCAGGACGTTGGCCTTGTGGACCAGGGTGATGCGCCGAGCCTTGCGTGCCTTGGCCACTTCCAGCGCGCGACGGGCCAGGGCCTCGCAGGCATCACGACTGATGACCCGTTCGGCGATGGCGACGCCTTCGGATTCCCAGTGTTCGCGGCCGCTGTAGAGGCCCTCGCTGTTCTCACGCAGGATCATCAGATCCACCCCGGACCGGTGCGACACGCAGGGCCAGCTGCGCACCGGGCGCAGGTTGGTGTTGAGCTGGAGAACCTGGCGCAGTTGCAGGATCGCGCTGCGATAGCCGGGCACACGCTGGCCGGTGGGAGAGGAAACGGCGCCGAAGATGCCCGCCCCGCTGTCGCGCAGGGCCTGGAAGGTGGTTTCGGGCACGGCACTGCCGGTGCGCTGGAAACAGTCCCAACCAGCCTCGGCTTCCACCGTTTTCAGGTCGGGCAGGAGTTTCTCCAGGGCCTCGACTGCCACCGGCACCACTTCGCGGCCGATGCCGTCCCCGGGGATGACAACTAGCGTGTGCATGGGCTCACCTCAATGAGGGGCGCGTCGCCAACAGCAGGCCGGCGAAGATCATCGCCCCACCCAACCAATGGTAGGCCTGCAATCCCTCGCCCAACAGCAGATAACCGAGCAGCGCGGTGAACACCGGCATCAGGTAGTTGGTGAGCACGGCCTTGGCCACACCCAGCACGCGGATGCCCTGGTTCCACAACAGGTAGGCCAGGAGAGAGGCGCAAAGCCCGGTGTAGCCGATGGCGGCAAAGTTCTCAGTGGACAGTTCGAAGCGCTGCCCACTGGCCAGTTCCAGCAGATAGAACGGCAGCAGCATAGGCACGCCGCACGCCACCAGCGCGCCCAGCAGCACCAGCGGCGGCAGCTTGAAGTAGCTGTTCCAGCGACGCAGCAGCAGGGTGTAAAGCGCCCAGTCGACCACGGCCAGCAGCATGATCAGGTCACCCGGGTTGAACGACAGCGCGGCCAGTTGCGCCAACTGCCCCTGGGCGATCAGCACCAGCAGGCCGCAGGTCGCTACCGCCATGCCAAGCCAGGCGCGCCGGGGCGGCCACTCGTTGAGCAGCACGCCGGCCCCGATGAAGGTGGCCAGCGGCAGACAGGTGTTGAGCAGCGTGAGGTTGATGGCCACCGTGGTACGCGCGGCGAAGTAGAGCAGCACGCTGTAGGTACTGATCCCCAGGGCGGCCACCACCAACAGGCGCCAGCCGGCGTAACGCAGCGCGCTGCGATGTTCCCACATGGGTCGGGCGACGAAGGGCAGGAGGATGACCAGCGCCAGGGTCCAGCGCCAGAACGCTAGCGTGAAGGGTGGAATGGCATCGTGGAAGGCGCGGGCCACAAGGGCGTTGCCGGCCCAGAAAACGCTGGCCACAAGCAGGCCGAGCCAGGCCAGGGTAACGGCCCGGCTGTTGGGATTTGACATGGTTCAGCTCTGTCCGAGAGGGCGCAGGCGGTACTGCGGCGGCAATTGTTCCATGCCGCTGACGGTGACGTTGAGGTTCTTCCAGATGCCGTCCTTGATGCCGTAGATGCAGCCGTGGACGGACAGTTCCTGGCCACGGTGCCAGGCGTTCTGGACGATGGTGGTGTGGCTGACATTGGCCACCTGCTGGATAACGTTCAGCTCGCACAGGCGATCGACCCGCTCTTCCTCGGTGGCGAAGGTAGCCAGGTGCTCGCGCTGGTCGTAGTAGAGGTCGCGGATGGTCCGCAGCCAGCCGTCGATCAGGCCGTACTGGGTGTCGCGCATGGCAGCGCGGACGCCGCCGCAGCCGTAGTGGCCGGTGACGAGGATGTGGCGCACCTTGAGCACATCCACCGCGTACTGGATGACCGACAGGCAGTTGAGGTCGGTGTGCAGCACCACGTTAGCCACGTTGCGGTGGACGAACAGGTCACCGGGCAGCATGCCGACGATTTCGTTGGCCGGCACGCGAGCGTCGGAGCAGCCGATCCAGAGGTATTCCGGCACCTGCTGCTTGGCGAGCTTGGCGAAGAAGTCCGGGTCTTGCTGCTTGATCTTCTCGGCCCAGCGGGCGTTGTTGTCGATCAGCTGTTGCAGGTCGCTCATGCGTCTTCTCCTCTCGTGGCTGGCGGCACCTTACGGAGCGCCGGGAGCTTTGGCAATGGCCTGCGCAGGGTTCAGTCGATCAACGTGCAGGCCATCACCAGGGCATCTTCGCGGCCACCCACAGCGGGGTAATAGTCGCGTCGACGGCCGATTTCATTGAAGCCGTAGCGCTCGTACAAGCGGTAGGCGGACTGGTTGCTGGCGCGCACTTCGAGGAAGCATTCGCCGGCCTTCAGCTCGCGGGCGCGCTCCATCAGGCGCTCCAGCAGACGCAGCCCCAGGCCGCGGCCCTGGCTTTCCGGCTTGACGGTGATGTTCAGCAGGTGCGCCTCGTCGATGATGACGTTGATCACGCCATGGCCAACCTGCTGGTCGCCTTCGAACATCAGCCAGCAATCGTAGGATTTGAGACTGTCGGTGAAGATGCCGCGCGTCCAGGGGTGGCTGAAGGCGGCATATTCGATTTTCAGGACGGCATCGAGGTCCGCCTCGGTCATCGGGCGGAAGGAAACGGCATCGGTCATTCAGTGTGCTTCCAGCGGCGCATCACACGGCGCATGGCTTGCCAGAGTTCGCTCTTGCGCTCGGGCTCGTCCATCAACAGTTCAAGGCCCGGCAGGGCCCAGGCGGCGCCGAGGCCTTCGACCTGGAGTTCGCGATTGAAGGCGGCGGCATCGGCTTCACCGGCGAAGCGCACCGCCGGCAGGCCCACGAGCCAGAGGCAGGCGCAGTCGCCCTGCTCTTCCATTCGCATACCAACGAAGCCCTGGACGAAGTCGCGGGCGGCGTCGGGGCCCTGGTCCATATTGCCGCGGCTGAGCAGCGGCCAGCGCACCGGCTCGCCGAGAATCTGCGGGCTGTCCGGCAGGCCGGCAGCGCGCAGCAAATCCTTCAGCAGCAGGTAGGCCGGGTCGCGGCTCTGGAAGGGCTCGCCGGTGGGCAGTTCCACCAGCAGCAGGCAGTTGCCGGCACGCAGCAGCTGCAGGGAGAAGCGCGGCGGGGGCAGCACGTCCACCTTGGCCGGCGCGGCTTCAGGCTCGGCGGCTGCTTCGGGTTCGGGCTGCACGGCCGGGCGTGGGGTGCTGCCAGGGCGCGGAATCTCGATCCTGGCGCGCACCGATGTCGCCGCCGGGCGGGCCTCGGCGGCTGGCGCTTCGGGGGTTACGTCGGCGACTGGCGCGGGGGCATCCTCAAGGAGGACTTCCGGGGCCAGCGCCAGCAATTCGGGGTTGGAGGGCGCGGCAAAGGGCAATGCCGTGCGAGGTAGCCAGGTGGCTACCTGCATGGCATCGAGATACGCGCGACGACGGTGTTCTGTGATCAAACGTCAGCAACCTGTGGATGAGCCTTGCGCACGCCTGCCTGCATCAGGTTCAGCGCGTTGAGGTAGGCCTTTGCGGAGGCGACAACTATATCGGTATCCGCACCGTTTCCGTTGACGATTCGTCCGGCTTTTTCCAGGCGGACGGTAACTTCACCCTGGGAATCGGTGCCCTGGGTGATGGCGTTGACCGAGTAGAGCTGCAGGCTCGACTCGGACGTGGCCAGGCTTTCGATAGCCTTGAACGTGGCGTCCACCGGGCCGGAGCCTTCGGCACTGGAGCCCTGCTCCACGCCGTCGATGGACAGCACGAGCTTGGCGTGGGGCACTTCGCCGGTCTTGGACGCGACCTCCAGATAGACCAGCTTGAAGTGTTCCGGGGCTTCCTCGCCCAGTGTGTCGGAGACCAGCGCCTGCAGGTCTTCATCGAAGATCTCGTGCTTCTTGTCCGCCAGCTCCTTGAAGCGAGCGAAGGCGGCATTCAGGTCGGCCTCACTACCCAGCGCAATGCCCAGCTCCTCCAGACGGGTGCGGAAGGCATTACGCCCCGAGTGCTTGCCCAGCACCATCTTGTTGGTGTGCCAGCCGACGGACTGGGCGGACATGATCTCGTAGGTCTCGCGGTGCTTGAGCACGCCGTCCTGGTGGATACCGGACTCATGGGCGAAGGCGTTGGCACCGACGATGGCCTTGTTCGGCTGTACCGGGAAGCCGGTGATGCCGGAGACCATGCGCGACGTGCTGAGGATGTGCGGGGTGTCGATGTTGGTGTAGACGCCGAGCACGTCCTGGCGGGTCTTGATGGCCATGACGATCTCTTCCAGCGCAGCGTTGCCGGCACGCTCGCCCAGGCCATTGATGGTGCATTCCACCTGCCGCGCGCCGACGGCGACCGCCGCCAGGGAGTTGGCCACCGCCAGCCCCAGGTCGTTGTGGCAGTGCACCGAAAACACCGCCTTGTCGGCATTGGGGATGCGCAGCAGCAGCTGGCGCATGGTGTCCGCGTACTGGTGTGGAATGGCGTAGCCCACGGTGTCGGGGATGTTGATGGTGCGAGCACCGGCATCGATGGCGGCTTCGATGATGCGGCAGAGGAAGTCGATCTCGGAGCGGCCGGCATCTTCGCAGGAGAACTCCACGTCAGCGCAGAGGTTGCGCGCACGCTTCACCGCGCGGATGGCCTGTTCCACCACCTGGTCGGGCTCCATGCGCAGCTTGTACTGCATGTGGATGGGGCTGGTGGCAATGAAGGTGTGGATGCGCCCGGAGTTGGCCCCGGCCAGCGCCTCGGCTGCGCGGTCGATGTCAGCGTCCACCGCGCGGGACAGGCTGCATACGGTGCTGTCCTTGATGCTGTCGGCGATCGCCTTGACCGCCTCGAAGTCACCGGGGCTGGCAATGGCGAAGCCCGCCTCGATCACGTCCACCCGCATCCGCTCCAGGGCCTTGGCGATGCGCAACTTTTCTTCCTTGGTCATGGAAGCGCCGGGGCTCTGCTCGCCGTCCCGCAGGGTGGTATCGAAGATGATGACGCGATCTTGGCTGCTCATGGCTCGCTCCTCACGGCCCCACCGTGCGTGCGGCCGGGCTCAGGCTGATGGTGCCGGACTGCTTGTGGCGACGGCTCCAGATCAGGGAATTGTGGCGTGAAAAGCGGTGGGCGGAAAGGTCGGTGGGCGGGTGGTCGATAGGGGCCAGAGAAACACTGTAGGGGCGAATTTATTCGCCAAGGGCATCGCAGCTGCCCCAACCGACCATGCTGGGCTGCCCTTCGGCCTGCTTCGCGACTGAATTCGCCCCCACAAGAAAAGATCCGCTCCCGGAAATCCTTGTGGGGGCGGCGCCCCGAAGGCTCAATTGATCGGCGTAGCCGTCAGGTTGGCGCTGATATCGGCGTTCTGCACCTTGATGCCGTACATGGAGGTCACCGCGCCGCCGGTGGGGTGGACGTGTTGCAGGCGGTCGACGTTGATTTCCTTGAAGTGGATGCGGCCGTTGACCGCGAAGCCCAGCGGGTCGGGGGTGACCGGGGTGCAGCTGCCGCCGTTCTTGTTGCAGACCTTGGTGGGCGCCACGTCGAGGTTGAGGTCGGCGTTGAAGCCATAGGTGTTGGCGTTGGGGTCGCTGGGGTTGCCATCGGAGGTGTAGAAGTTATCCACAACCAGTTGGCTGCCGCTGCCGGCGGCGCCGTTGACGCGGTTGGTTTCCCAGACGACCTGGTTGCGCTTCTCGTCCGTGGCCACGCCGTTGGTGGTGCTTTCGATGGCGGTGTCGCGGACGAAGACGTTCTTCAGCTTCACCGACACCCCTTCATTGCCCCGGTCTTCCCAGCGGCCGCCACTGGCCGAGCAGGCGCCAGCGCTGGTGCCACTACCGCCCACGCAGAGGGCGCCAGCACCGCCGGAGCTGAGCGCCAGCGTGGAGCCCAGCTCGTAGCGTTTCAGCACCAGCCGGCCGAGACTGGTGCCAGTAGCACGGTCACCCCAGCGCAGGTCGCTGACTTCCAGCTTCGACCAGTAGGTGCCCTTGCGCAGCTCCACGCCGTTGTTGCTTACGTCCACCGAGCCATCACGGAAGTGTATGTCGTAGGTCGTGCCGGCCAACCACAGGCCCTTGCCGGTCTCGTCGACCGAGATCGCGGCGCGGGCATCGCTGAAGACGAAATCGGCGTTGTAGCGCAGGCCGTCGCCGCTGCTGCCTCCCGGCAACAGAGTGATCTGGCCGTTCAGGGTGAAGTCGTAGGCGGGGAAGATTTCCATCAGCACCAGCAACTCGGTGCCGCCCTGCAGCGGCGCGTTGGCCGACCCCACGCGCAGGCCGTCGAAGCTGTAGCCGCCCTTGATGTTGGAAAGCCCCAGGCGCAGGCCGTCGAAATGGCCGTTGTAGCTGCCCTTGGTCATGTCGCTCTGGGTGCCGGCATAGCAACCAGCGCTGGCCCCGCTGGCGCAGCTCTTGGTCAGGTCCAGGGTGATCTGGCCGGTGCCATTGGTGCGCAGGCCGCTGAACCACATGCTGTTGCCGTTATCGGTGAGGGAAACCGAGCTGTTGGCCATGTTCCAGCTGACATCGGCAGTCAGGCCCTTGGCACCGGAGTTGGGGTCGCCGCCCGGGCGCAGCTTGAGCCAGTTCTGCTTGGCGCCGTCGTCGGCGAAGTTGAGGTCGATGGCCAGGCTGCCGAGCTTCTGGTTGGTCGGGTTGCCGATGATCAGGCCGCCCAGGGTGGCGTTGAGCTTGAGGTCCTGGAACGCCACCTGTGCATAACTGCCGCCGACGTCCTGGGCCAGGTCGACGGTCAGGCCGCCAAGGCTGCGCAGGGTGCCGGAGAAGTTCTCGGCGCGCAGGATACCTTCGTCCTGGTACTGGAACAGGCTGCTGCCGATATTCAGGTCCGGGCGGATACGGATGCCCTCGCCGCTGGCGCCCCCGCTGGCGACGCTGAGACTGCCGCCCAGGCGCAGGTCCATGCTCAGTTTGCCGAAGCTGCGGCTGGCGTTGGGGTCGCGCAGGTCCGGCGCAGAGGGTGTCACGGGCGAGGCGGTGGGATCGCCATGGGCGAGGTCCAGGCTGATGCCGCCGATGGTGCCGATGAAACGGGCGTCGCCGAGGTTGAGCTTGACCTCCTTGCCGCTGCCACCGCTGACGATGTCGAGGTAGGCGTTGTCCAGGTAGGTATCGAAGGAGAGCCCTTTGACGACGAGGTCGTAACCATTGTCGCGGTAGTAGAAGGTCACGTCGGTGAGAGACAGCCGGCTGTCGTCCACCGCAATCCCGTTGACACCGCTGGCCCCGCCTCCCTTGAGCTTCAGGGTGGCGCCCAGGGTATAGAAGGCACGGAAGGCACCGAAGCTCTTGCTGCTGCCATCCATCTCGATGTTGTTCACCGACAGCACCTGGGGGCTGGAGCTGTGCTGGACCTGCAACTGGCCGTCCTGCACGTCGAGAGTTGTCTGGGAGGTGCTGGTGGAGCCGCTGGCGGCACGGTTGCTTACGTCGCGCAGGTTCAGGCTGCGGCCGTCCTGGGTGTAGCTGATGTTGCTGGCCGACCAGCCCTGGCTGGAGGTTTCCAGATTGATGCCGCCCTGGCCGCTGACCGCCGCCATGGACAAGTCGTCCAGGGCCTCCATGGCCTGGACCTGGGAGGCGAGGAGCATGCCGAACAGCAAGGGGGCTGGGCGCATGATCGGTTCCTCAGTTCTTCGGGAAGACCAGCACGCTGCCTTGCATGCGGATGCTGCCGTCGATCTTCGCCGAGAAGATATTGGTCTGCTGGTAACTGGCATTGCCGCCATTGGCGACGGTGCCGGATTTGTTCTGCCAACCGCCCTGGTTGGCCACGCCGAAGGCGAAGCTGCCGTTCTTGAAACGCACCTCGTTGGGTAGGCCGAGCGCCAGCACATCCTGGTTGAAGACCGCGCCATCGCCGCCGAAGCCGCTGTTGATGAGGCGGGTATTCAGGGTCAGGCCTTCGAAACTGAAGATGCCCTTGAGGTTGTCCAGCACGTACCAACCGCCGTTGGCCTCGGAGCGAATGGCAATGCGCAAGCCGCAGCTTTCCGGACTGCCGGCGCCGGCGATGGCGCAACTGCGTTCATTGGCTTTCCAGGTGGTCGGGTCATTGGACGCCGGCGTGTTCCAGAGCACGCCGCCGTTCTTGTTGATGCTGAACTCACCGGAAAGGTACACCCCGCCCTGCCCGCTCATCTGGCTCAGGTCGGCGTCCTCCAACGCCTTCAATTCGGCTTGCGCCAGCATCGGCAGCGCCAGCAGCACAGCCAGGTAGAGCGCCCTAGAGATCATGGCTGGTTACCTTCAGATAATTGATGCTGAGGCCCTGGATGGCGTTGTAGCCGAAGTTGTAGCCGCCGCTGGCGGCGCTGCCACTGCCGGCCTGGAGGCTGTTGATAACGATGTTGGTGCGCGGTGCATTGGCGTAGAAATCGGCGGCCAGCGCATCCTTCTGCGCCTGGGTGGTACCGGACGCGGTGGGGTTGGGCAGTTCCAGCACGAACTGGCCGTTGCTGCTCACGTCGAACAGCAATGGCTGGGTCTTGCCGTAGCCGAGGGAGATGTTGGCGTAGGCGTTGTTGAGGAAGATGGTGCGGTCGCGCTGCTCAGTGGCGGTGGTGCAGCCCGTGGCGCCGGCCGCGCAACTCATGATCTGCAGGCTCTTGGTGAAGATGTTGATGCGCGCTTCGCCCACCATCTGGCTGCGGCCACTGTCGCCCCACAGGCGCAGGTAGGAGCCGTCCATCGCCAGCTCGGCGAAGTCCAGGTTGAGGATGTCGGTGCGCCCGGCGGCGACCTGGAAGTCGAAGCGAATCCCCAGGTCCACCTTTTCGCTGGCGCGGCTGGAGCAGTTGTTGCCGGCTGCCGCGAGACCAGAGATGCAGGCCTGGCCGGCGGCGCCGGTCAGGCGCTCGGGGAACATGAACTCAAGGACGGTGATGTTGCTCGGCGTGGTCTGCACCCACTGCCCGTCGTCCCGCAGGGTGCGCATGTCTTCGCCCTTGGCCAGGTTGAGAGCGAAGGGATGATCGAGCCGGCCGATGGTCACGGGGCTCAGGTTCGCGCCTTTGTTGCTGCCGGCGGCACCGAGGTAGAACTCCTTCACCGCGATCGGGACGTTCTGCTTGGCGGCGTTGGTGATGTCGTTGATGGTGATGGTGGCGTTGTTGGCATCCAGCAGCACCTGGTCCAGCACGAAGCCAATGCCCGCCCCATCCACGCTGGACAACTCATCGTCGTCCAGCGCCTTGAGTTCGGCCTGTGCGGTGGCGGCGGCCAGTGACAGCAGGATCACCGCGGCTCGGGTCATCCTCAGCACCCCGCGGTGGCCGAGCCCAGGCAGGTGTCCTGGCGCGGAATGCCGTTGAACGCCTGCTCGAAGTCGATGTTGATCGGCGACACCAGGTTGCCGTTGGCGTCCCGGTACTTGGGCATGTTCATGAAGGCGCCCTTGAGGGCGGTCATGAAGGCGTTCTGATCCATGTCCTTCCAGGCGAGGTCCTGGGTCTGAAAGGAGATGAAGAAGCCTTTCGCCGCGCCGTCCATGGTGTTCATGTTGGAAATGTTGCCCACCGGCAGCGACTTGAAGTCGGCGAGCGGGAAGCAGGTGGACAGGGAGAGGATGGCACAGCCGCTGGACTTGAACAGGCCCAGCAGGGCGTCGGAGAGTCCGCCGAGGTTGCAACCGCTGACGCAACTCAGCCCTGAGCCATTGGGCATGCCGGCCAGGCCGCCGCGCACCGGATCGGGGTTGCCGCTGGAGTTCACCAGGGTGGCGTCCCCTTGCAGCTTGGTGGAGTTCGTGATGCCCGCCAATCCCAGCAGGATCTTGTCGCCGAAAGACGCCTTGTCGTAGATCGGCTTGGCTGTGCCGGTGATATGCACTGGGATGTTCCCGGTCAGGCTCTGGATATCCCCGGACAGCACGCCCTTGGCCTCACCGAAGCCGATGCGCACGCCCACCACCTTGTTGCCGGAGTAGGCCAGCTCGACGAAGGGGTCGGCGATACGGAAGGGGTTGACCGAACCATCGGCGTTCACGGTGCCGAGGGCGAAGTTGTTGATCAGGATGTCGGACGAGCCGGCCACCTCCCCCGCCCGGGTTGCAGCGTCGTCGTACTGGCCGAGCTGGAGCTTCTTCATGTTCAGCTGGGTATCGACCTTCACCCCGAAGTTGACGCGGGTGTAGTTGATTCCGGCATTGGCGTCGGTGGTCAGGTTGATGAAGGCCTGCCCGGTGATGTTGGACAGTTCGCTGTCGGGCAGCTCTTCCATGCGCGCCTGGGCAATGGACGTGGACAACAGCCCAGCCACGAATACGGCCTTGAGCTTCCAGGCAAGCAACGATTTCGAACGCATGGCGACTTCCCTGATTGTTCTTGTATGGGCAAGCGACGAAGACTCGTCCCCTTTCTAGCCACTATAGGGAGCGCGAAAGGGAAGCGTCCCGACCCATAGTCGAGTTGAAGGCGCCTGTCAGGAAGTCGGCGACGGGCAGCTGTTACCCATCGCAACAAAGGGGTAACGCCGAGGTCAGCCCTGGCGGAACAGGCCGATCAGGTGGTCAGCGATGGCACCCTTGATGTTCGAGATCTCCAGCCGGGAATTGCGCCCCATGCGGCTCGTATCGATGCGATGCAGATGCAGCGACGGCATGCGCGCCTCGTACTCGCGCAGGTCACCCTTGGCGAGCACCGGCAGAAACTGCTGACCACGATTCTGGTAACGCTGGATCAGCATTTTCAGGCCGTCCTGGAAGGGCAGCTCGTGGGAGGGGCTGAGGCGGTGCTCGCCGGGAATCTTCAGGTAGAGGCCGGTCGAGCCCAACACTTCACCGGGCAGGATATGGATGCCGGTGGGCAGCACTGCGTCGGCCGGGATGTCGTGGAAGGTGTCGTACCAGGCCATCTCGTCGGGGAGGATGGTGATGCTGCCGTGCTCTTCCTCAGGCACCACGAAGCTGTAGCGGCTGTAGAGCTTTTCGACGTAGCCGGAATACACGCACAGGCGGTTCTCGAAGTGCAGCAGGAAGTCGATGGCCTCTTGCCGGTTGGTGATGGCGTCGAGGTCCCAGTCCAGGTCGGTCTGGCGTTCCAGCTCGGCCCAGCGGGCGTCGGCGAGCAGTGCGGATTCGGGGCTCATGGTTCCTGCGGTCGTACAACGGTCACACTCCTAACGCAGAAAACATGCCAGCCAATTCAAGCACTTGGACAGGGGTTACAACCCTGCTCGGCGCAATTGATAGCACGATGCCAGTCGAAAACTGCCCAAAATTGTCAGTCCGAGACGGGTGTCGCTCCTCTGATCGGTTGAAGCTAAATCGCCACCGACAACCTGAAGTACAATCGCCTCTTTTTTCAGCGAACCCCGGCCAATCGATGATCGATCCCAAGCGCGTACTGCGCGCCCTAGCCGAACACTGGACGTTGCTCGAGCCGCTCTGTGAGCGCTTCGATACCGGCACCCTGAGCCTGGTGGAGCTGCGTGTGCAGCTCGCCGGCCAGTTGCCGGAGGGCACGCCCACCGACATCACCGCCCTGCTCGACCTCTGGGTGCGCCTGGACATCCTGGTTCCCGTGGCCAAGAGCCCGAACCGCTTCGAGCTGAACGCGCAAATCCACGACTTCCTCGCCTACCTGCGGCGCGAACACCGCCTCGGCCTGTGTCTGGAGATCGAAGCCTACCTGCGCCACCTGGAACGCCTTGCCGGCTATATCCAGGAAGCCTTCGAGATCCGCGACGGCAACGACCTGGCGCGCCAGCTGCGCCTGCTCGACATGCGCGTGCGCGACGTACTGAAGAAGCTCGACAACGACGAGCAGGCACTGGTGGCCGTGGCCGATCGCGCCAAGACCAGCGACCGGCAGATTCCCCTGCGCCAGCGCTACGCAGAAGTGCTGGCCACCTGGGACGAGTACGTCGAACCAATGATCCAACTGGTGGCCGCCGACGGCGCCTTCGAACAGGGCGTACGGCGCGTTGAGCAGGTGCTGCTGCGCCTGTTGGGCGAACAGCAGCGCCTCGGCCAACTGGTGGACGACGACCTGCTGCTTCGCACCCACGCGCGCATCCTGGAAATGCAGACCAGCGCCCAGCTGACCCTGCGCAAGGCCCGCGAGCTGTTGCTGCCACTACGTGAAGAGGCCCGCCGGCACAACGCCGTGACCCGTGGCGCCGCCCTGGCGCTGTCGGTAATCCGCAAGAAGGGCCTGGATGCCGTGCCCCAGGCCGCCATGCCGCTGTTCACCCGCCCGCAGACCACCTTCCTCGGCAGCGGCTCCCAGGTGGAGGCGTACGTTTACGCCCTGGCGCGCTTCCAGCCCAAGCCGGCGCACTTCCCGAAATCCGGCGGCCCGCGCAAGGCCACCGCGCCGCGTTCGCCGAAGACCGCGCGGGAAATGCTTGACCGTTGCGAGCAGGCCCTGCCGCTGCCGGACCTGATGGTCTGGCTGCTGGAACAGGAGCCCGAAGGCGCCACCGACGAACTCCTCTACTGGTTCTCGCGTCTGTCCCGCGATGCGCGATTCTCTCGCGATCGCCTGGAGCGCCGTGACTATCTGACCGCCGAGCACCAGGTCAGCCTGAGCTCCTATGCCCTGATCAAGAGCCCCACCGCCGCGGCCGAGAAGACTTCCTGATGAATATCGACCTGAAAGAAATGACCCAGCTCGCGCCCATCTTCCGCGAGCTGTTCAAGGGCTATCACCTCTCCCGCAGCGAGCCGGAGTGCTACGCCCAGCTGTCCACCATGCAGGACCAGTACCGCGCCCTGTTCAGGGGCCTCGGCTTCGAGCTGGTGTGCGATCCGCGTGGCTTCTACTACTTCGTGCCCGAGCAGATGGGCGCCCAGGTGAACAAGACCGCCCAGCGTCTGGCGCTGTTCACCTTCATCCTGGTGGAGCACCTGGCCGACCAGGGCCGCGACCCGCTCTCGGTACTCGACGGCGGCACCATCGGCCGGGATGAGCTGCCGGCGCTGCTGGAGAAGTACCGCGACCTGTTCATGCAGGCCGAAGTGACCACCCATGAAGAGCTGGAAGAGAAGGTCATCCGCCGCCTCACCCAGCTGGGTTTTGCCGAAGACAGCAACGGCGTTTACCGCTTCCTGCCGCCGATGCACCGTTTCCTCGATGTGTGCCTGGCGGTGCAGCACGACCGCGACCTGGCCGCCAGCCTGCACAGCACTGACCTGGAGCTACGCGCTCCGGTGCTGATGGATGACGACAGCGGCGACGCCATCATTCCCATCGACGAGCCCGAAGCTGTCGATGCGCCCGCCGAGTCCGAAGAAGACGCCCTGGCCCGCGCCATGGCCGAAGAACGCGCCGCCCAGGAGGAAGACGCATGAGCCAGGAACGCTACGGCATCCGCCGCTTTGCCCTGCTGAACACCGCCGGTTACAGCCTCGGCCTGTTCCCGCTGGAAACCCCGCTGTCGATCTACGGTGCGAACAACCTGGGTAAATCGGCGTCGATCAACGCGCTGCAGTTCCCGATCCTGGCGCGCATGTCGGACATGAGCTTCGGCAAGTACAGCCTGGAGCAGTCGCGCAAGTTCTACTTCGCCACCGACACCAGCTACATCCTCGTCGAAGTCTCCCTGCCCCACGGCCCCCATGTGATCGGCGTCGCCGGTCGCGGTCCGGGTGGCGGCTTCGGCCACCAGTTCTTCGCCTATCGCGGCGAGCTGGACCTGGATCACTACCAGCGTGACGGCACCTGCCTGCGTCAGCGCGAGCTGTTCAACAACCTCGAGCGCGAAGGCATCAAGGCCTACGAGCTCAAGCCCGATGAGCTGCGCCGCCTGCTGGTGGGTGGTCACACCTCCATCCCGCTGGACCTGACGCTGATCCCGCTGCGTTCCACCAGCGAACAGAGCCTGAAGACCTTCCGCTCGCTGTTCATCAACCTGCTGCACATGCGCGAGATCACCGCAGCCAAGCTCAAGCAGCTGTTCCTCGATGCCTTCGAGCACAGCCTGCGCTCGGGCAGCGTGGACTACATCGCCGCCTGCGAAGAAGCCTTCCGCGACGTACGCCGCATGGAGCAGGACTACCAGGCGCTGGTGGCCGCCGGTCCGCTGGTGGAGGCCCTGGCCAATGGCGTGACCCAGCGCGAAATATTGCGTGGCAAGCTGCATCGCATTTCGCCGTTGCTGGATTCCCTGCTGGGCACCTGGCAGGACTACTCCGGCGCCCGTCGCGAGGAGCTGGTGATCCAGGCCGAGCACTACCGTGGTGAACAGGACGGCCTGCAGAACGAGCAGCGTGGCGGCACCCAGGAAATGATGCGCCTGGAGCGCGCCATCACCGAAAACCAGCGCTGGCTGGGCGAACTGGCGGTGCTGAAGAACCGTTTCGCGCTGGTGGATGACGCCAAGGTGCTGGAGCAGCAACTGCTCGCCGCCAAGGACGCCCACGACGAACTGGCCGGCGCCCTCGCGCAATCCCGCCAGTTCTCCGCCGAGGATCTCGACGAACGCCTGCGTGATCTGGAGAAGCGCCTGAAAGCAGTCAAGCAGCAGCTCGACCACGCCGACAACAACAGCTACTCCCGTCTGCGCGAGGAGTTCTCCCAAGCCGACGTGGACCGCCTGATGCGCCTGTTCAATGGCCAGCTGTTCAGCCTGCCCTTGGGCGAGAAAGGTATCCAGCTGGACGACGGCGAAGCCTGGGTGAAGACCCTGGAAACCGTGCTTGATCAGTTCAAGGGCAGCCAGTTCGAAGTGCCGGGCCTGTCCATCGACCTGTCCCACATCGAGCCGCCGGCGCTGCAGGCGCTGGCCGACCGCGCCGCCCTGCGCGACCAGAAGGACCGCCTGGAGCGCGAGCTGAAGCAGCTCAAGACCCAACAGTCCGTTGCCGCCGACCGCGCCGCGAGCAAGGCCCAAGCCGAGAAGCTGTACCAGGACGTGCTCGACGCCCAGAAGGCCCTGGAAGACTTCCGCAAGAGCCAGACCCTGGCGGCCGAAGAGCCCGCCAAACTGGAAGAGCTGGCGCAACTGGAAGCCACCCAGGACGAACTCAAGCGCTCCGCCGACGCCTTCACCGAACGCGTCCAGCAACTCTCCGCCAAGCTGCAACTGGTGGGGCGTCAACTCGCCGATCTGGAAGCCAAGGAACGCACCCTCGAAGACGCCCTGCGCCGTCGCCAGCTGCTGCCCGCCGACCTGCCCTTCGGCAAGCCGTTCATGGACCCGGTGGACGACAGCCTGGACAACCTGCTGCCGCTGCTCAATGACTACCAGGACACCTGGCAGGCACTGCAGCGCATCGACGGCCAGATCGAGGCGCTCTACGCCCAGGTACGCCTGAAAGGCGTGGCCAAGTTCGACAGCGAGGACGATGCCGAGCGCCGCCTGCAACTGCTGATCAACGCCTACGCGCACCGCCAGGACGAGGCACTGACCCTGGCCAAGGCACGTCGTGCAGCGGTCACCGACATCGCCCGTACCCTGCGCAATATCCGCAGCGACTACGACAACCTGGAACACCAGCTGGCCCTGTTCAACCGCGAGATCAACAAACGCCAGGTATCCAACCTCGCGAGCTTCCGTATCGTCCTCGCGCCGAACAAGGAAGCCCTGCGCCATATCGACCAGATCATCCACAGCGCCGGTCAGTACGAGGAAGGCGAGACACTTTCGGTGTTCGACCTGACCAACTCCAGCGACCAGGATGCGAAGAACGAAGAGGCCAAGGAATACCTCGCGCGCCTGGTGGCGGCCAACGGCAACCAACTGGGCCTGAAGGACCTGTTCGAGCTCGCCTTCGAGATCACCAAGGTGCACGGCCAGCCGGTCATCCACACGGACATCGATGGCGCCGCGTCCAACGGCACCACCATGACCATCAAGGCCCTGACCAACATGTACCTGCTCCTGCACCTGATGGACCGCGAGCAGGCCGGCCGCATCCGCCTCCCCTACTACCTGGACGAGGCGGCGGACATCGACGAGCGCAACCAGCAGGCGCTGATCGAGACCAGCCAGCAGCTGGGCTTCACGCCGATCCTCGCGTCGGTGAAGCCGCAGGTATCGGCCAACGTCGCCATCGACCTGGAAGGCGGCAGCGGCCCGAATGGCATCTACATCGACGAGGCGGACTGGAAGTTCATCAAGCGTCGTGACGTGGCCAAGGCCACCCAGGACGCGACCGACGAGGCGGCCGAACCCGCCTGATACCCTCGCTGAAAACAGAAAGGGCCGCATATGCGGCCCTTTCTTTTACGGGGTGGTCATTTCGCCAGGGGAATCTTCGGTGCCCAGGTCAGCCATTCATCCTCGGCATCGTCATGCAACGCGAAGGTCTGGCCATTGAGCGCGACATTGCCCATCTGCGCTTCGTTCGGCGTGGCGAAGGAGATCCCGCCTTCCACCATGGATTCCAGTGACTCGGTGCGCACCTTCACGCCCTTGAACAGGCTGGCATCCACGCCGACCCCGCTGGTGTGCCAGAAGCGGCTGCCGCTGTGCACCAGAGGCGCGTAGCGCGGTTCGATGAGCACGTGGATGAAGACACGGTCTGCAGTCTTGCCCAGCTCATAGGACAGCACCTTGCCCACCGGCACCTCGCGGTAGCTGACGATCACACCCGGCTTAATGGAGCCGCGGCGCGGAGCGCTGAGGGTGATACGCAGGCCCTCCTGGCGCGCGAGTGCATCCGGCGCTTCCGGCAATGCCGTGAAGCGGGTCTGCGAGGCACCTGGCTTGGGCGATGGCAGTACTTCCAGGTACTGGCCGCTGACCAGCGTCTCCAGATTGGCCGTGCGCAGAAGGCCGAGCTCCGGACGCACGATCCAGAACTGGGTGCCGGCGCGGGCGATGCGATCGGCAGCCTGGGTCAGGCGCGCCTTGAGCGTCACACCGGAAAGGTCGTTGTTCAGCGTCACGGTCTCCACTTCGCCGATGTCGATGCCCTTGAAGCGGATCGGCGTGCCTTCCTTGACGCCCTCGGCCTGCGGAACAGCGATCTCGATCAGCGTGCCTTTGACGATGGCCTGAGCCTCGTCGTCGTACAGCGTGAAGCGACGCGGACGGGTCACCGGCTTGGCCTTCGGATCCGGCGTAGTGAAGGTGATACCTCCCGCCAGCAGAGTTTGCAGCGACTCGCTCTTCACCTCGACGCCTGACAGGCCGCCCTTGAGGGTGATGCCGCTGGAATTCCAGAAGCGAGTGGATTCATTCACCAGCTTGGTGAACTCAGGCTCGATATGGACGCCAATGACCACGCGCTGCTGGTCGCGGGAGAGCTGGTAGCTCTGCACGCTACCCACGCGCAGTTGGCGGAACAGGATCGGGCTGCCTACTTCCAGGGAGCCGAGGCGGTCGCTGGTCAGCACCAGGTGTAGGCCGGGCGCATCAGTGTTCAGCGGCGGCGCTTTGGGGCGTACCTTGAATTCGCGGGTAGGCGTTCCTTCCTTGGCGAAGCGCACGGCAATGTAGTTGCCCTTCACCAATGCCTCGATACCGGTGATGCCCGCCAGCGAGATGGACGGCTTCACGGTCCAGAACTCGGTGCCTTCCACCAGGTAATCTTCGGTACGCGGCTCCATGGTCAGTTCAGCGGTGGCGCCGGTGAAGTCCTTGTCCATGTCCAGCTTCTTCAGGGTGCCGACCTGTACGCCGTTGTACATCACCGGAGTACTGCCCGGGCTGAGGCCGCTGACATCGTCCATCCGCAGCAACACGCGCAGGCCGGCCTCGGCGGCTTCGAAACCGTCATATAGGCGGAACGGGATGCTGGGGTCGGTGGGCGGGCTGTCCTGGCGATGCTCCGGGGTAGCGAAAGCAATACCGCCAGCCATGATGCTGAACAGGGATTCGGTGCGGATCTTCACCCCGGACAAGCCGGCGGTGACATTGAGACCGCTGGCATTCCAGAAACGCGTGTGCTTGCGCACCAGATGCGCATAGGGCTGGTCGATGTGCACCTTGATTTCGACGGTGCGCTGGTCTTCAGCCAACCGGTAACTCTTCACCTGGCCGACCTGGATCTGCCGGTAATAGACCGGACTGCCCTGCTCAAGGGAACCCAGGCGCTCGGCCTTCAAGGTGAGATGCAGGCCCGGCAGGGAATCGGAGAGTGGCGGTGGTTCGGCCAGCGCGGTGTACTTGCGCATCGGCTCGCCTTTCACCGGGTCGATGGCGATGTAGATACCGGAAACCAGTGTTTCCAGACCGGTAACCCCCGCCAGCGAAACGCGTGGGCGCACCAGCCAGAAGCGGGTTTCCTTGCTGAGGTAGGGCTCAGCCTCCTTCATCACTTCGACGGTCGCGATCACCCCCTTGATGTCCTGACTGACATGCAGGTCGACCACCTTGCCCACCTGGATGCCCTTGTACATCAGCTGGGTCTTGCCGACCTGGATGCCGTCACCATTTTCGAAGCGGATCTGGATCTCGATACCTGCTTCGCTCATGGCCTTCCAGGCTAGCCATAGGCCGATGAGCAGCGCCACCAGCGGTAGCACCCAGATGGCGGACCAGCTCGTGGTTTTGCGGGTTTTGGGCGTTGGCAACTCAGGCATTCTCGTCGTCCATATCGGTGTTGTCCCAGATCAGCCTGGGGTCGAAGGTCACTGCCGCAATCATGGTGATCACCACGACGCTGGCAAAGGCAGCGGCACCCAGGTTCGCTTCGATGCTCGCCAGGTTGCCGAAGTTCACCAGCGCCACGAGGATGGCGATGACGAAGATATCCAGCATGGACCAGCGGCCGATCCATTCAATGAAGCGGTACATCAGGATGCGCTGACGCGGCGACATGGGTAGCCGCCGCTGTACTGAGTAAAGCAGTAGTGCAATGCCAACCAGTTTGAAAGTCGGCACCAGGATGCTGGCAACGAATACCACCAGCGCGATGGGAACCATCTCGGCATGAATCAGCTCGAGCACGCCGCCCATGATGGTGGACGGCGAGCCGTTGCCGAAGAAGTTCACCGTCATGATCGGCAGCAGGTTGGCCGGTATGTAGAGGATGGTGGCGGTGATCAGCAACGCCCAGGTGCGAACGATGCTGTCCGGGCGGCGCGGGTGCAGGACAGCGCCACAACGGCTGCAGTGGCCGTGTTCGTCGTCGGATTCGGGGCGGTTCAGCTGATGGCATTCGTCACAGACGATGATGCCGGCATCAATGGCGCGCATGGGCGTCTCCTTCTTCGTCCAGCGCATCCCAGACCTGGTGCGGCGACATGGTCACCTCCAGCCACACCTGGGCCAGCAGCAGACCGATGAAGCAGACCAAACCGATGCCCAGGTGCAGGTCGGCGAGGTCGATCAATTTGACGATGGAAACAAGGATGCCCATGAGGTAGACCTCGAGCATCCCCCACTCCTTGAGATGGTGGTACAGGCGATAGAGCGTCACGCCCAGGCCACGCGCACGACGGGTGTTGATGCAGACCAGCACGACCAGCTGACACAGCAGCTTTATCAGGGGAATGATCATGCTGCACAGCAACACCAGCAAGGCGACACCTTCCATACCGGTGTTATAGAGGCCTACAACCCCTGTCCAGACGGTGTCGTGGGTGGTCTGCCCAAGCAGATTGAGCTTCATGATGGGCAGGAAGTTGGCTGGCACGAACAGCAGCAATGCGGTCAGCACCAGGGCCAGGGCGCGGCGCTCCATCTTGGAGCGGTGCACCACCAGCTCATAGCCACAGCGGGGGCAGCAAGCCTTTTGCTCTTCGCCAATGTCCGGGCGACGCATCAGCAGGTCGCACTCATGGCAAGCAATCAGATCATGCAGCGGTAGTTCGGATAACGGACGTTGTTCAGCCTGTTCAGGCATGGCGGCAAGGCTCTCAGGGTATCGCGGCTATTCTAGACGAGCGCACCGCAGGCGGTAGCGATTCAAGAGTTTCCGGGCGCTACCAACTTCACGACCCGGCCTGAATATTTCTTGCGCGCAAAGACAAACCCCCGACACGCCTGGGCGTATCGGGGGTTTGGGATAGAAGCTTGACGATGACCTACTCTCACATGGAGAAGCTCCACACTACCATCGGCGATGCGTCGTTTCACTGCTGAGTTCGGGATGGGATCAGGTGGTTCCAACGCTCTATGGTCGTCAAGCAATTCGG